>NZ_SRLW01000089.1:0-32807 GCF_006518215.1 Myxococcus sp. AB025B | reverse complement strand
GTCATCGGGGATGCGGGCGGGGGTGACGTCGTGAGGTTCGGGGCGGTGATGGCGCGCGGATGCATTCATCGAGCGGCGCGAGTCTCGGGGCGACGATGGCTCGGGGGCCTTTTGTGCGTGGGGCTCGCGCTCACGGGCTGTCGTGAGGAGAAGCCCGCGCAGCCCCTGCAGTCGCTGAAGCCCGAGCCGCTCCCGTCGCTGACCCCGGGGACGCAGGCCACCGCCGCCGACGACGGGGGCGCGCGGCCCCGGGTCGATGCTCCGGTCTACGGAGAGAAGCTCCCCGCCGGAGCGCCGCGGATGGCGCTCGCGGGTGAGCAGGTGCGCGTGGACGCGGAGACGTTCGAGCCGACGAACCCGGACTCCCTCGCGCGCCTGGCCTCGCGGGTGAAGGGCCGGGACGTGCTGCTCGTGCCGGACGCGGACACGTTCCTGGCGCAGGTGTCGGAGCTGTTCGCGGTGCTGCGGGACTCGGCGGGCTCGGTGTGGCTCGCGCATCCGGACGCGCCCGTCGCCTATCGGTTGGTCCTCCGCGACGAGGAGGGCTTCCGCGAGTGGCTGGCGGAGGTGGCCCCGGGGAAGCTGCGCATCATCCAGCGCGCGGATGGGTTCGAATTGAGCACGAGCGTGGGCAAGCTGCCCGGCCCGGACGCGAACGGCCCGTCGGTGCCGGTGCGCGAGGGGCGTCAGGACCTCGCGATGCTGCGCCGGGGCCTGGGGCTGTTGAAGGGGCGCTTCAAGCAGTCCGAGGACATCTGCCTGGTGCCCTCGTTCGGCACCGAGGTGGCGCAGGCGGCCAGGGCGCTCGGCGCCGTGTACACGTCCCCGGGCGAGCCCCTGTTCGAGACGCTGTGCCTCGTCTACCCGACGCCTCGGCGCGCCGGGGACGCGGGCTGAGCCTCAGGGTTCGAAGCCGAACTGGAACAGGTCCGACAGGCCGTTCGCGGTCCACGCCCGCGAGCCGACCCGCAGCGTGTCGTGGAAGCGTCCCATGACCGCGGGCCTGCCATCCGGTGTGACGGCGACGGTGCCCTCATCCAAGCCGGGGCTGCCGCGGTCCTGTCCGCCGGGGAAGGTCCGCACCCAGCGCCACGAGCCGTGGATGCGGTCGAGCTTCGCGACGTAGACGTTGGCGGCGCTCGCCGCATCGCCATCAGGAACTCCCAGGGCCGCCGTATCCGGGCTGAGGCCCTGGTAGCCGCCGATGACGGTGACGCCGTCGTTCGGGTCCATGGCGAGGGCGTCGATGTCGAAGGCGAAGTTCCACGCCCAGCGCTCCTCGCCGTCGCGTGTCCAGGCGGCGACGAAGGCGTCCTGGTCGATGCCGAGGTTGGCGGTGGACGTGTGCTCCCGTGCCGCGAAGGTGAAGGTGTTGGCGAACGTGCCGACCGCCACCACGCGGTTGCCGTGCGTGGCCACGCCGAGCGCGAAGCCGACCGCGCCGTCCAGCCGGCGGCGCCACTGGGGCTGCCCGGTGACGACACCCGCGACGAACAACGCCACCAGCACGCTCGAACTCGTTCTCATGACAGTCCCCCTCCCTGGAGGCGGAGCGCCTCCGGCCTGGAGTGAGGGGCCCTGGGTGGTCATCGTGAGCGGTGTCGACGTCTGCGGGACCCCTGTGACTGTCGCTCACGCCACAGGCACGGGGCCCCGCACGTTCCGCTGCGCGGAAATACCGGACGCGAAGTGCGGAAAGCCGCGGGGAACGGACAGGCCCGCAGCGAGAAAAGGGCTGGCCCGCCTGCTTCTCCCCCTAAGATGGCGCGCTTCATAGCTTACACGGTGGGTCGTGTGCCCGCCGGCGGAAGGGGTGTTCCTTCCGTTCACCTTGGGAGGTCTTGGATGGCCGCAGTGAATGAGCCCGCCGCGTCGAAGGAAAACCCCACCGGAGGTGCCTTCCTGTTCCAGGAGGTCGGCGCTGCCCGCGTCCTCACGCCGGAGACCTTCACGGAGGAGCAACGGCTCTTCTTCCGCACCGCGCTCCAGTTCAGCCGCGAGCAGGTGGTGCCGCAGTCCGAGCGCATCGAGCACAAGGACAACGCGCTGCTGCGCGAGCTCTTGCGACAGGCGGGCGAGCTGGGCCTGCTGAGCACGGACATCCCCGAGGCCTACGGCGGCACGGGCCTGGACAAGACGACCTCGCTGCTGCTCGCGGAGGCGATGGGCCTCAACGGCTCCTGGTCCGTGACATTCGGCGCGCACGTGGGCATCGGCACGCTGCCCATCGTCTGGTTCGGCAACGCGGCCCAGAAGGCGAAGTACCTGCCGAAGCTCGCCACGGGCGAGTGGGTGGCGGCGTACGCGCTCACCGAGCAGGGCAGCGGCAGCGACGCGCTGGGCGCGAAGACGAAGGCGGTGCGCTCGCCGGACGGCAAGCACTGGCTCCTCAACGGCTCCAAGCTCTACATCACCAACGCGGCCTTCGCGGACGTGTTCGTCGTCTTCGCCAAGGTGGACGGTGACAAGTTCACCGGCTTCATCGTGGAGAAGGACACCCCGGGCTTCAGCGTGGGCCCCGAGGAGCACAAGATGGGCATCCGTGGCTCGTCCACGTGCCCGCTCTACTTCGAGGACGCGAAGGTGCCCGCCGAGAACCTGCTGGGCGAGGTGGGCCGAGGCCACAAGATTGCCTTCAACATCCTCAACTACGGCCGGCTGAAGCTGGGCGCGGGTGTGCTCGGCAGCATGAAGCTCAACCTGGCCAACGCGCTGCGCTTCACCCAGGAGCGCAAGCAGTTCGGCACGGCCATCGCCGACTTCCCGCTGTCGCGCGAGAAGCTGGCGCGCATGGCGATGCTCGTCCACGCGGTGGAGAGCATGACCTACCGCACCGCGGGCCTGGTCGACGCGCGCCTGGCCTCGCGGGACAAGAGTGCCCCGGACTTCGAGGCGCACCTGCTGGCCGCGGTGGAGGAGTACGCCATCGAGTCCTCCATCATGAAGGTCTACGGCTCGGAGGCCCTGGGCCACCTGCTGGATGACGCCGTGCAGCTGCACGGCGGCGCGGGCTTCATCGAGGAGTACCCCATCGAGCGCGCCTACCGCGACGCGCGCGTCAACCGCATCTTCGAGGGCACCAACGAGATCAACCGCATGCTCATCACGGGCATGATCCTCAAGCGCGCGGTGAAGGGGGATTTGCCGCTGTTCTCCGTGGCGAAGAACATCGCGGACGAGCTGTCGCGCGGGGAGCGCCCCCGCGCCCGCACGGAGGACGCGCTGGCGGCGGAGGAGGTCGCCGCGGAGAGCACCAAGCGCCTGGCGCTGCACGCCCTGCGCATCGCCGCGGAGAAGTTCGGCCCGGAGCTGGAGAAGCACCAGGAGGTGCTCGCCGCGCTCTCCGACGTGATGATGGACGCGTTCGCGCTGGACTCGCTCGTCACGCGCACCCGGCAGGTGGCCGCGGGCGGGCAGGTGGACCCGGTGCGGCTGGCGCTGGTGCGCCTGTTCGCGTTCGACAGCGCGCCGCGCGTGTACGAGCGCACCCGCCGCGCCCTGTGCGCCACGCTCGAGGGCGACGCGCTGGACAAGGAGCTGACGCGCCTGCGCACGCTGGACGTCTTCACGCCGTACAACCCGGCCCACCTGCGTGAGACGGTGGTGACCGCCGTCGAGGCCGCCGGCGGCTACCCCTTCGCGGAGTAGCCTCCCGCCGCCCTCACGGCATCCGCGTCACCGCGTCCATGCCGAAGCTCACCCGCGCCTTCCACGGCGCGGGGGGCAACGAGCTCAAGGCCAGGAGCGCGTCCAGCCGCTCCTGCATGGGCGCGCGCAGCCGGCCGAACGTGGCGCCGAAGCCCGGCGTCGCCTCGGTGGCGTTCTTGCGCGGCGTGGACGCGGTCCACACCACCTCGCCGTGCAACAGCAGCGCGCCGCCCGTCAGGTCCATCTCCAACAGGAACGGCGTGCCCACGCGCACGTGGCGGGGCAGGGCGGGCGCCATCACGTCCAGCCCCACGCCGCCGCGCGAGATGTCGCGCACCAGGAAGGCCGGCGACAGGGGTGTTGCCTCCACCGCGCGCAGGTGCAGGGGCAGCCGGGGGAAGCGGCGCAGCCCCTCCTTCTCCTGCACGGAGAAGATGCGCTGGAGCACCGCGTCCAGCGCGGAGCGATCCTCCGTGGCGCCGTAGCGCACCGTGAGCAGGTAGTCGCGCTCCGGGCGCGGCTCCACCTGCACCACCTCGCCCAGCACCTCCACGGGCCGCAGCGCGCCTCCGGCATGCAGCTCGAAGGTGAAGCGGGTGCCCAGCGGCAGGCTGCGACGCGTGTGGAGGGTGGCGCCTCCTTGACCCACGCTGCGCGTGTACTCCCCCACCAGGGACTGCGGGCTCTTGTAGGCCACCTTCAGTCGCACGTTCGTGTTCACGCACCCGTCACTCTGCGCCCTTCTCGGGGGGAGCTCAAGTTTACCCCAGCGCCACGGGTAGGGCGCCGCGCCGCGCCAAACACCTGACCTTCCAGGTGTGACGGGTTGTCCGGATGTCGGCGTTGCACTGGCGGCGTGTTCCAACCTGTTGCGCTTTCTTGACCCCCCCCATGTGGGCGCGTATGAATGCCGCCCGGTAGTGGCAAGAAGTGGGAAGGAGTGGAGCTTCATCCCTTGATGGGCTGAAAAGGTGGATCGCCCCCCGTGTTCCGAGGCGTCTATGAGCACCAGATCGACGCGAAGGGGCGGACCAGCCTCCCGGCGAAGCTCCGGGAGACCCTGGTGGGGGCCTACGACGAGCGGCTCATCGTCACGACCGCGCTGGACCGGTGCCTGCACGCCTACCCGGTGCGGGAGTGGGAGGCGCTGGAGACCTCCCTCGCGCGGCGAAATCCCATGGAGCCCGGGGTGAAGACGCTGATGCGCCTGTACGTGGCCAGCGCCCAGGAGTGCCCGCTGGACCGGCTGGGACGGCTGCTCATCCCACCGTCGCTCCGGACGTATGCGGGGTTGGAGAAGGACGTGGTGTGGGCGGGGATGGTGAAGGTCATCGAGCTTTGGAGCCGCGAGGGCTGGGCGAAGGCCCAGGAAGAGGCCCGCCAGGAGGCGGCCTCCGCGGACGTGATGAAGGTGCTCTCCGAGCTGCGGCAGCCGTAGTCCGGAAAGTCGACAGAGGGCTGAAGTCCCCAGAGGGTGACACCGTATGAATCAGGTTCTGGAGGTGCGGCGAGGAGCGGCGAGCGTGCTGGCGGGTGCCGGGCGCGTGGAGACGCTCATGCTGGAGGGCGAGCTGAGCGAGCAGGACCTGCTGACCCTGTGCGACGAGCTCACCCAGCGCATGCACCGGGGCCTGCGTCAGGTGGTGCTGGACCTGTCCGACGTCGGCCACCTCAACTACAAGGGCGTCAAGCCGCTGATGGCCCGCGCCGAGGCCTTCCGCCGCACCGGCGGCGATTTGAAGCTGTCCGGCCTGTCGCCGTACCTGGCGGCCATCTTCCGGGCCGCCGGCGCGCACGACGCCTTCGAAATCTACCCGCACATGAACGACGCTCGCGCCGCCTTCGGCCTCGCGCGGGCTCCCTTCGTCTGAGTGCTCGTGGGGGCCTTGGAATTCCAGCACCACACCGTCCTGCTGCGTGAAGCGGTGGAGCTGCTGCGACCGGGAGCGGGCAAGATGATCATCGACGGCACACTCGGGGGTGGTGGCCACACGGAGGCGCTCCTGGCCCAGGGCGCGTCCGTCGTCGGCGTGGACCGCGACCCGGTGGCGCTGGCGGCGGCCACCTCCCGGCTGGGCCCCAACCCCCGCTTCCAGGGCCGCGCCGGCAACTTCGCCGACCTGCCCCGCGTCACCCGCGACCTGCTGCCCGTGGACGGCGTGCTCGTGGACCTGGGCGTGTCCTCGCCCCAGCTCGACGTGGCCGAGCGCGGCTTCTCCTTCAACAAGGACGGCCCGCTGGACATGCGCATGGGCCCGGACGGCCCCACCGCCGCGGAGCTCATCGCCACGCTGGACGAGCGCGAGCTCAAGCACATCCTCGAGGAGTACGGCGAGGAGCCCTTCGCCCGGCCCATCGCCCGCGAACTCAAGCGGGCGCTGCCCACACGCACGCTGGAGGCCGCGGAGGTCGTCAAGCGCGCGGTGCCGCGCAAGGCGTGGCCCAACCGCATCCACGTGGCCACCCGGACGTTCCAGGCGCTGCGCATGGCCGTCAACCAGGAGCTGGAGGCGCTGGACGCGCTCTTGTCCGCGCTGCCGGGCCTGCTCAAGGTGGGCGGGCGCGCCGCCGTCATCTCCTTCCACTCGCTGGAGGACCGGAAGGTGAAGGAAGCCTTCCGCGCGCTGGAGGGGCGCTGCACCTGCCCTCCGGGCCTGCCCGTCTGCGTCTGCCAGAGCGTGGGCAACTTCAGCGTGGTGACGAAGAAGGCCGTGTCCGCCTCGGAGCAAGAGGTGGAGGTCAACCCCCGCTCTCGGAGCGCGCACCTGCGCGTGGTGGAGAAAGTGCGATGAGCAAGGCGTCGTCCCAGCGTGGCTCCGTCTCGGTGACGGGCGTGCTGCTGCACCTGCTGCCCGCGGTCCTGCTGTTCACCCTGTTCGCGGCGGTGGGCATCCTCCACGTCACCAGCCGGGTGATGGTGGTGGACATGGGCTACCGGCTGTCGCGCGAGGAGGCCGAGAGCCGCTCGCTGACGCGGGAGAACGACCGGCTCAAGCTGGAGCTGGCCACGCTCAAGTCCCCCGGCCGGCTGGAGCGCGTGGCGCGTGAGCAGCTGGGCATGAGCATGCCCGCGGGCAGCGCGGTGGTGTCGCTGTCCGCGGAGAAGCCCTCTCGCGCCAGCGCCTCCGCCCAGGCCCCGCAGGACACCAGGCCCGCCGTGCGCGTGGCCGGCCGTGGAGGCGCGGGCCGGTGAGGGACTTCAAGGCGACCCGGGCTCCGGAGCCCAACGCGAAGGGGCTGAAGCTGCGGGTGCAGCTGTTGTTCGGCCTCTTCCTGCTCCTCTTGGGAGTCGCCTTCGGTCGCGCCGTGCAGCTGCAGGTCTTCGAGCAGGAGAAGCTGCGGGGGATGGCGCAGGACCAGTACGTCCGCCAGATCGAGATCCCCGCCCGGCGCGGCGACATCTTCGACCGGCGCGGCACGCCGCTCGCCCAGAGCGTGGAGGTGGACTCCGTCTGGGTGGACCCGTCGATGCTGCCCGACGTGCGCCAGGCCTCGAAGCAGCTGGCCAAGGCCCTGAAGGTGGACGCGGATGAGCTGGCCGCGCGCCTGGCCCGCTCCAAGCGCTTCGCCTGGGTCAAGCGCCAGGCCAAGCCCCAGGAGGTCGCCGCGGTGAAGGCGCTGGGCCTGCCCGGCCTGGGCTTCACCAAGGAGCCCAAGCGCTTCTATCCCCAGCGCGAGCTGGGCGCGCACGTGATGGGCCTGGTCGGCATGGACGGCAAGGGCCTGGAGGGCCTGGAGAAGGCCTTCGAGGACGAGCTGTCCGGGCAGAACTCGCGCATGTCCGGCTTCCGCGACGCCAAGGGCCGCAAGCTGCTGGTGCAGGGCGCCACCGACCCCCTGGAGCGCCAGGGCGCCGCCGTCACCCTGACCTTGGACCGCCACCTCCAGTACGTGGCCGAGAAGGCCCTGGCCAAGGCGGTGGAGGAGGCCAAGGCCGTCGCCGGCATGGTGGTGGCGCTGGACCCCAAGACGGGGGAGCTGCTCGCGGTGGCCAACCACCCGCGCTTCAACCCGAACACGCCCGAGTCCAGCTCCCGCGGCGGCATGCGCAACCGCGCCGCGCTGGACACCTTCGAGCCCGGCTCCACCACCAAGCCGTTCGTGGTGGCCACCGCGCTGGAGGAGAAGGCGATTACGCCCGACAGCGTCTTCTTCTGCGAGAACGGCGCCTGGCGCGTGGGGCGCCACACCATCAACGACACCCACTCCTACGGGTGGCTGGCGCCGCAGGGCATCCTCCAGGTGTCCTCCAACATCTGCATGGCCAAGATTGCCCAGGTGCTGGGCCGCGAGAAGATGGTCGCCGGCTACCACGCCTTCGGCTTCGCCGAGCGCACGGGGCTGTCGCTGCCCGGCGAGGGCCGGGGCGTCATCCCCTTCCCGAAGGCCGAAGTGTCCCTGGCCACCCAGTCCTTCGGCCAGGGCATGACGGCCACCGCGGTGCAGATCGCCGCCGGCTATGGTGCGCTGGCCAACGATGGCGTGATGATGCGCCCCTACCTGGTGTCGAAGGTGGTGGACCCGGACGGGGTGGTTCTGCTGGAGAACCGTCCCACGGAGGTCCGCCGGGTCGTGTCCAGCAAGGTCGCCCGGCAGGTGGTGGGCATGCTCGAAAGCGTGGTCGTCAAGGGAGGCACCGCGCCCCGGGCGGCCATGGATGAATACCGGGTGGCGGGCAAGACGGGCACCGCCCAGAAGGCGGACCCCGTGGCCCGGGGCTACTCGGACAAGCGTATCGCCTCCTTCGTCGGCATGGTGCCGGCCGAGGATCCTCGCATCGTCATCCTCGTGGTGGTGGACGAACCCAAGACAGACGTGTACGGGGGGCTCGTGGCTGCCCCTGCTTTCAAGGAAATTGCGACCGCCGCCATGGCCCACCTGGCCGTGCCTCCGTCTCGGACGGTGGCACCCGGGGCGGCCATGGCCGCCGCGTCCCCCGCGCCTGGCGCGGCGAAGCCGGTGGCCCGCGCGGCCGTCGAGCCCGCCCGCCCGGCGTTGGAGGAAGCGGTCTCGGAGAGCCCTGAGCCCGGCACGGTGCGTGTGCCGGACGTCCAGGGGGCCGGGGGGCGTGAGGCCGTGGTGAAGCTGCTCGCCGCGGCGTTGGAGCCACAGGTACTGGGAAGTGGTCGTGTGGTGTCTCAAACCCCCGCCGCCGGCTCGCTGGTGGAGAAGGGGGCCCGGGTGACGCTGGAGATGGCGACGCGGCAATGAGGCCGCGCTTGCTCCAGGCCCCGCGCTTGCAATGCGTGTGAAGAAGGGGAAGAGATGAAGCTGACGGATGTCCTCGCAGGGTGTGGTGCCGAGCAGACCTCGGGTGGTCGTTCCGCGGTCGACGTCACCGGTGTGACCCAGGACTCGCGGCATGTGAAGCCCGGCGACTTGTTCGTCGCCATTCCCGGCACCAAGGAGGATGGTGCCCAGTTCATCGGGGAGGCCGTGTCACGCGGAGCCGTGGCGGTGGTCTCCGAGAAGCCGGTGCCCTCCTCGCAGGTGCCCTTCTTCAAGGTGGGCAGCGCGCGCAAGGCGCTGGCCCTCATCGCGGCGAACTTCCATGGCCGTCCGGCCGACAAGCTGACGTTGCTCGCCGTCACCGGCACCAACGGGAAGACGACGACGTCCTTCCTGCTGGAGGCGATGAGCGCGGCGGCCTACGTGTCCACGGGTGTCATCGGCACGCTGGGCTACAAGTTCGGCGGCAAGACGGTGCCGACGGCGAACACGACGCCGGACCCGCTGGAGCTGCACCGCATCTTCAAGGAGATGGTGGACGCGGGCGTGGAGACGGTGGTGATGGAGGTCTCCAGCCACGCGCTCGCGCAGGAGCGCGTGCACGGGCTGACCTTCAAGGCCGCGGGCTTCAGCAACCTGAGCCGCGACCACCTCGACTACCACAAGGACATGGAGGACTACTTCCAGTCCAAGCGGAAGCTCTTCGCGGAGAACCTGTCCGCCTCGGGCGTGGCCGTGGTCAACGGCGACGACACCTACGCCAGCCGCATCTACAACGAGCAGCGCGGCCAGAAGAAGATGGCGTGGAAGTTCAGCCGTCAGGGCAGCGGTGAAATCTCCGCCTCGGACGTCACGTTCTCGCTGGATGGCATCAAGGGCACGCTGAAGACGCCCTCGGGTGACATCGCGCTCAAGAGCAAGCTCTTGGGGCCCCACAACCTGGAGAACATCCTCCTGGCGGTGGGCATTGGCATTGGCGCGGGCTTCTCGCGCAGCGACGTGAAGGTCGGCATCGAGCGGATGACGCCGGTGGAAGGCCGCATGGAGCGCGTGGAGAACTACGGCCCGGGCGGAGCGCCGGCGGTGCTGGTGGACTACGCGCACACGGACGACGCGCTCAAGCGCGCGCTCGAGGCGGCGCGCTCCTTGGCCAAGGGCCGCGTCATCGTGGTCTTCGGCTGCGGTGGGGACCGGGACAAGGGCAAGCGCCCGCTGATGGGGCAGGTGGCCGCGGAGGCCGCCGACGTCGCCGTCATCACCAGCGACAACCCGCGCACGGAGGACCCGGACGACATCATCGCCCAGGTGACGCCGGGCCTGGAGAAGGCGGGGCTGCGCCGCATCTCCGCCGCCAAGGTGAAGTCGGGTGAGAAGGGCTACCTGGTGGAAGCGGACCGCCGCGCCGCCATCGAGCAGGCCATCAGCCTGGCGACGGGGGAGGACGTGGTGCTCATCGCCGGCAAGGGCCATGAGACCTACCAGCAGGTGGGCCAGGAGAAGCACAAGTTCGACGACCGGCAGGTGGCCGCCACGGTGCTGGCTGCCCGCAAACCCAGCTGAGACAAGGCGCGCGAGGCGGGCCCTCACACCCCATGGCAGCTCGATTCAGCGACGAAGAGGTGGTGCAGGCGACCGGGGCGACCCGGCGCCTGGGGCCCGGACCGGCCGCCTTCGAAGCGGTCTGCACGGACACGCGGGCACTCACCCCGGGCTGCCTGTTCGTGGCGCTCGTGGGTGAGCGCTTCGACGCGCACGCCTTCGTGGACGCCGCGGCCCAAGGTGGCGCGGCGGGCGCGGTGGTGGCCAGGGGCCGCGCGCTGCCGGCGCTGCCCGAGGGCTTCGTGCTGTACGAGGTGGAGGACACGCTGATGGCGTTGGGGGCCCTGGGCCGCCACCACCGTCAGCGCTTCCGCATCCCCATCTGCGCGGTGGGCGGCTCCAACGGGAAGACGACCACCAAGGAGATGGTGGGCGCCATCCTGGCCACGCGCGGGCCGGCCCTGAAGACGGAGGGCAACTTCAACAACGAGATTGGTGTCCCCCTGACGCTGTTCCGGCTGGAGCCCCAGCACGTGGCGGCCGTCATCGAGGTGGGGATGAACCGCCCGGGTGAAATCGAGCGGCTCACCCGCGTGGTGCGCCCCGACGCGGGCGTCATCACCGTCGTCCAGCCCGAGCACCTGGAGGGGCTGGGCAGCCTGCGGGGCGTGGCGGACGCGGAAGGGGAGATGTTCCAGGAGATGGGGCCGGGCACCACCATCGTCGTCAACGTGGACGACGCGCTCATCCCCGCGCAGGCCGAGCGCAGCACGGCGAACCGGCTGACGTTCGGCCGGACGGACGGCGCGGACGTGCGGCTGGTGTCGGTGGAGACGAAGGGCCGCGACGGCATGGTGGCCACGGTGCGTCACCTGGGCCGCGAGTGGCCGGTGCGCCTGGCGTTCATCGGCCCGCACAACGCGCAGAACGCCACGGCGGCCTTCGCGGTGGCGCTGGCCCTGGGCTACACGCCGGAGGAGTGCGTGCGCGGGCTGGAGGCGGCGCGGCCGTACTCGCGGCGGCTCAACGTGCTGGACGGGCAGGGCGGCGTGACGGTCATCGACGATTGCTACAACGCCAACCCCGCGTCCATGGACGCGGCGCTGGAGACCCTGGGCACGCTGGTTCCCTCGGGCGGCCGGGCGGTGGCGGTGCTGGGCGACATGCTGGAATTGGGCCCGGGCGAGCTGGAGGAGCACGCGCGCCTGGGCGAGCAGGTGTCGGGCAAGGCGGCGCTGGTGGCGTTCTTCGGCCCGCGCTCGGCGGAAGGCTTCAAGCGCGCGGGGCTGGCAGAGGCCGCGGCGCATTTCACGGAGGTGGAGCCGCTGGTGGCGTGGTTGACGCCGCGGCTGCGCCCCCAGGACGTGGTGCTGGTGAAGGCGAGCCGCGGCATGCGGCTGGAGCGGGTGGTGGCCGCGCTGACGGGCACCCCGACGTCCTCCGGAGGAAACCACTAGTGCTGTACCTGCTCTACGAGCTCATCCAGAACACGGAGGCGGGGCGCATCCTCAACTTCTTGCGCTACCCCACCTTCCGCATCATCGCCGCCGGGGTCTTCGCGCTCGTGCTGGGCATGCTGATTGGTCCGCGCCTCATCGCGAGGCTCAGGCTCAAGCAGCACGGGCAGAGCAACGTGCGCGAGGACACGCCGGACTCGCATCAGAAGAAGAAGGGCACGCCCACCATGGGTGGCGCGCTCATCCTCATCTGCATCGCGGCGGGCACGCTGTTGTTCGCGGACCTGAAGAGCCGCGTCGTCTGGGTGGTGCTGCTGCTCACCTTCGGCTACGGCTTCATCGGCTTCCTGGACGACTGGCTCAAGCTGTCCAAGCGCAACTCCAAGGGCCTGGCGGGCCGCAAGAAGATGGTGCTGCAGACCTTCTTCTACCTGGTGGCGGTGTTCGGCCTGCTCACCACGTGGACGCAAGCAGACGGCTCGTTCGGCCCCACGCTGCTCATCAACACGCGGCTGACCCTGCCCTTCATCCCCTCGCACTGGTTCAACCTGGACCTGGGGTGGTTCTACGTCGTGTTCGCGTGGGTGGTGGTGGTGGGCACGTCCAACGCGGTGAACCTCACCGACGGTCTGGACGGCCTGGCCATCGTCCCCACCATCGTCTCCGCGATTACCTTCGCGGTGCTCTGCTACGTGGCGGGCACCACGCTGAGCATCGCCGACTCGGTGACGGTGGGGGGCACCACGAAGCTGGTGGCCACGCCGCTGTACCAGTACCTGGGCATCCTCCAGGTGAAGGGCGGCGCGGAGCTGGCGGTGTTCTGCGCGGCCATCGTCGGCGCGGGCATCTCCTTCCTGTGGTTCAACACCTATCCGGCCTCCGTGTTCATGGGCGACATCGGCTCGCTGGCGCTGGGCGGGGCCCTGGGCGGACTCGCCGTGCTGTCCAAGAACGAGGTCGTCTCCGCCATCATCCACGGCATCTTCTTCGCGGAGGCGCTGAGCGTGATGATTCAGGTGGCCTCGTTCAAGATGACCGGCAAGCGGGTGTTCAAGATGGCGCCGGTGCACCACCACTTCGAGCTCAAGGGCCTGGCCGAGCCGAAGATCATCGTCCGTTTCTGGATCGTCTCCATCCTCTGTGGTGGCGTGGCGCTCCTGTCGCTGAAGCTGCGCTGATTCCCCCAAGGGGTGGTGGCTCCCATGTCGCTCTCGCTGTCCGGGCAGAAGGTGTTGGTGTACGGGCTGGCGAAGAGCGGCGTCGCGGCGCTCCGCCTGTTGTGTCGGCAGGGCGCGAGCGTCACGGCGCTCGACGCTCGCAGTGAGGAAGCCCTGGGCGACGTGGCCCGTGAGGTGAAGGCGCTGGGGGCCGCGCTCGTCACCGTGCCCGCGCCGCCGGGCCTGTTGGAGTCGCAGGCGCTGGTGGTGGTGAGCCCGGGGGTGCCGCTGGCGCTGCCGGAGCTGCGCGCGGCCGCCGCGGCCCGGGTGCCCATCTGGGGCGAGGTGGAGCTGGCGTGGCGCGCGCTCACCGCCGTGCCGCTGTTCGGCATCACCGGCACCAACGGCAAGAGCACCACCACGGCGCTCACCGGGGAGCTGTTCGCCAAGGGCGGCCGGCGCACCTTCGTGGGCGGCAACCTGGGCCGGCCCTTCAGCGAGGCGGCGCTGACGCCCGCGGACTGGGACGCGCTGGTGGTGGAGCTGTCCAGCTTCCAGCTCGAGGGCATCCAGTCCCTGCGCCTGCGCGGCGCCGCCATCCTCAACCTCACGCCGGACCACATCGACCGGTACGCGAGCCACAAGGAGTACGGCGAGGCCAAGGCGCGCATCTTCCAGCACCAGCACGACGGTGACTTCGCGGTGGTGAACGCCGACGACGCGGCCGTCATGGGCCTTGCGACCCAGGCCCGCACGCCGGTGTACGGTTTCAGCGTCACGGGCCGGCCGGTGGTGGACGCGCCGAGGCTCGCGGGGCTCGCGGTGGCGAAGGACGGCGGCTTCCGGCTGGAGTTCCTGGGCGAGTCGTACCGGCTGGGCAACCGCGCGCTGCGCGGGGCGCACAACGCACAGAACGCGATGGCGGCGGTGCTCCTGGCGCGGCTGGGCGGCGTGCCGGCGGACGCGGTGCAGGCGGGGCTGGACAGCTACCCGGGCCTGCCCCACCGGCTGGAGAGCGTGCGGGTGCTGGACGGGGTGGAGTGGGTGAACGACTCGAAGGCCACCAACGTGGACTCGGTGCTGGTGGCGCTGCGCGCGTTCCGGGACGGGGTGTGGCTGATTGCCGGTGGCAAGGGCAAGGGCGCCCCGTACGCGCCCATGGTGGAGGCGGGGAGGGGCAGGGTGAAGGGCGTGCTGACCATCGGCGCGGATTCGGAACTGCTCGCCCGGGCCTACGAGGGGCAGGCGGCGGTGCATGCGTGCGGCACGCTGTCGGCGGCGGTGGCGAAGGCGCGCGAGCTGGCGAAGGCGGGGGACACGGTGCTGCTGTCGCCCGCGTGTGCGTCGTACGATCAGTTCAAGAACTTCGAGGACCGGGGCGACAGCTTCAAGCGCCTGGTCGGAGCGCTGTGACGGCATGAAGACCTCTCCTCCGTCGAACGCTCTCGTGCGGTTCGACCCCATCCTCCTGTGCGCGGTGCTGGCCCTGGTGACGATGGGGCTGGTGATGGTGTACTCGGCGAGCGCGGTGCTGGCGCAGGACAAGCTCGGCGACAGCCTCTACTTCTTCAAGCGGCAGGTGACGGCGGCGGGCATGGGCCTCTTCGCCATGGCCGTGGCGATGAAGGTGGGGTGGCGCAAGCTGGCGCGCTGGGCGTACCCGCTGCTGCTGGCGGCCATCGTCCTGCTCGTGCTGGTGGCCATCCCCGGCATCGGCTCGACGGCGGGTGGCGCGCGCCGCTGGATTCGGCTGCCGGGCTTCAGCCTGCAGCCGGCGGAGGTCGCCAAGTTCGCGTGGGTGGTCTACCTGTCCTACTCGCTGGCGAAGAAGCGCGAGAAGGTGGCGACGTTCTCCGTGGGCTTCGTGCCGCACCTGGCGCTGTGCGGCATCCTGGTGATGCTCTGCATGCTGCAGCCCGACTTCGGCAGCAGCGTGCTGCTGGTCTTCATGCTGTTCGTGCTGCTGTTCGCCGCGGGCGCGAAGCTGAGCTACCTGGTCGGCTCCATCCTGCTCGCGCTGCCCCTGGCGTACGTGGCGATTGCGTCCAGCCCGTACCGCATGAAGCGCATCCTGGCGTTCCTGGACCCGTGGGCCCACCGGCATGACGTGGGCTATCAGGTGGCCGAGTCGCTGATGTCCATCGGCTCCGGCGGCGTGTCCGGCCTGGGCCTGGGCGACGGGCGGCAGAAGCTCTTCTTCCTGCCGGAGGCGCACACCGACTTCATCTTCGCCATCCTCGGCGAGGAGACGGGCCTCATCGGCGTGGGTGTGCTGGTGGTGCTCTACGCCATCGTCCTCTGGCGCGGCGTGCGCGCGAGCCTGGCGGCGGGCGAGTCGTTCGGCACGTACCTGGGGCTGGGCATCTCCTCCATCATCGCCTTCCAGGCCACGGTGAACATGTGCGTGGCCATGGGCCTGCTGCCCACGAAGGGGCTGACGCTGCCGTTCGTCTCGTACGGAGGCTCGTCGCTGGTGGTGCTGATGGGCGCGGCGGGCGTGCTGCTGTCGCTGAGCGCCAGCGCGCAGGGGGCGCCGAGGGGCGCCCGGTCGGGCTCGGAGCTGAGGGAGGTGGCGGCGTGAAGGTGCTCATCGCGGGAGGCGGCACGGGGGGACATCTCTTCCCGGGCATCGCCCTGGCGGAGGAGGTGGTGACGCGTCACCACGCCAACGAGGTCGTCTTCGTGGGCACCGAGCGGGGCCTGGAGGCGCGCGTGGTGCCGCGCGAGGGCTATCCGCTGGAGCTGGTGAAGGTGCAGGGCCTCAAGGGCAAGGGCTTCTTCTCCCTGCTCAAGGCGCTCATCGCGCTGCCGCTGGCCTTCATCGAGTCCTTCCGCATCCTCGCCCGGCAGAAGCCGGACGTGGTGGTGGGCGTGGGCGGCTACGCGAGCGGGCCGGTGGTGCTGGCCGCGTGGCTGATGGGCATCCCCACCGCCATCCAGGAGCAGAACGCGCTGCCGGGCCTCACCAACAAGGTGCTGGGCAAGGTGGTGCGGGTGGTGTTCATCGCCTTCGAGGAGGCGCGCCAGTTCTTCCCCGAGAAGAAGGTGCAGCTCATCGGCAACCCCATCCGCCGCAAGCTGATGGACAACTACCTGCGCAGCCACGTGGCGCACGAGCACTTCTCGGTGCTCGTCTTCGGCGGCAGCCTGGGCGCGCGGGGCTTGAACCAGCGGATGCTGGAGGCGCTCGACTCGCTGGGGGACTTGAAGGGCGAGCTGCGCTTCGTGCACCAGACGGGCAAGAACGACCTGGAGATGGTGCGCAAGGGCTACCAGGACAAGGGCTTCGACGCGGACGTGGTGGAGTTCATCGACGACATGTCGAGCGCGTACGCGAAGGCGGACCTGGTCATCTGCCGCGCGGGCGCCACCACGCTGGCGGAGCTGACGGTGTGCAAGAAGGCCAGCATCCTGGTGCCGTTCCCGCATGCGACGGATGACCACCAGACGGTGAACGCGCGGGCCCTGGTGGACGCGGGCGCGGCGCTGATGTTCCAGGAGTCGGAGCTGACGGGCGCGAAGCTGGCGGAGGCCCTGCGCACGCTCAAGGCGCATCCCGAGCGGCTCAAGGGGATGGAGAAGAAGGCGGCGCTGCTGGGCCGTCCGGAGGCGGCGAAGGAGCTGGCCGACGTGTGCGTGGATTTGATGGTGCAGACCTGGGGCCCCAGTGGCCGCGAGCGCGCCACCCCCGAAGCGAAGAAGGCGCCCAGGAGCGAGTCGTGACGAGGAACAAGCCCCCCAGTCTCTTCAAGACGCGGCACGCCGCGCAGGTGCACTTCGTGGGCATCGGCGGCATCGGCATGAGCGGCATCGCCGAGGTGCTGCTCAACCTGGGCTACCGGGTGTCCGGCAGCGACTTGAAGGAGAGCGACATCACCCGGCGCCTGACACGCATGGGCGCCACCATCTTCGAGGGCCACAAGGCGGAGAACCTGGTCCAGGCGGACGTGGTGGTCATCTCCTCGGCGGTGCGCAAGGACAACCCCGAGGTCGTCACCGCGCGTCAGCGCAAGATTCCCGTCATCCCCCGCGCGGAGATGCTCGCGGAGCTGATGCGGCTGAAGTACGCGGTGGCGGTCGCCGGCAGCCACGGCAAGACGACGACGACGTCCATGGTGGCCACGGTGCTGAGCGCCGCGGGCCTGGACCCGACGGCGGTGGTGGGCGGCAAGGTGAACGTGCTCGACTCCAACGCCAAGCTGGGCAAGAGCGAGCTGATGGTGGTGGAGGCGGACGAGTCCGACGGCAGCTTCCTCAAGCTGCACCCGTCCATCTCCATCGTCACCAACATCGACCCGGAGCACATGGACCACTACGGCTCGCTGGAGGTGCTCCAGTCGGCCTTCGTGGAGTTCTGCAACCGGGTGCCGTTCTACGGCCTCAACGTGCTGTGCCTGGACAACCCCAACGTCCAGGCGCTCCTGCCGCGCATCGAGAAGCGCTTCGTCACCTACGGCAGCTCGCACATGGCGGACTACCGCCTGGAGAGCATCACCCTGGATGGGTTCACCACCACGTTCCAGGCGTTCCGTCGGGACGAGGCGCTGGGCGAGTTCCGGGTGCGCATGGTGGGCGCGCACAACGCCTTCAACGCGCTGGCGGTCATCGCCGTCGCGGAGGAGATGGACATCCCGCTGGAGACGGTGCGCACGGCGCTGGCCGAGTTCGGCGGCGTGCAGCGGCGCTTCACGGTGAAGGGCGAGGCGAAGGGCATCACCGTGGTGGACGACTACGGGCACCACCCCACGGAGGTGCTGGCCACGCTCGCGGGCGCCCGGCGCGCCTTCGGTCGGCGGCTGGTGGTGGCCTTCCAGCCGCACCGCTACACGCGCACGCATGACTTGTTCAAGGACTTCACCACCGCGTTCAACGACGCGGACCTGCTCTTCGTGACCAACGTCTACGCCGCCGGTGAGGAGCCGATTCCGGGCGCCACCGGTGACGCGCTGGCGGACGCGATTCGCGCGCACGGCCACCGCGACGTGACGTTCGTCCCCAAGCGCACGGACCTGCCGGCGGCGCTGCTGCCCCGGCTGCGCGAGGGGGACCTGGTGCTGACCTTGGGCGCGGGTGACATCACCCACGTGGGGCCGGACCTGCTCGGCCTGCTGGGCCAGGCGGCTCCGACGAAGGGCTAGCGCGTCATGGTGGAAGCAGGCGTGAAGACGGCGCTGGCCCTCCGGTTGGAGCGGGTGCCGGACTGCGAGCTGAAGGCGGGCGAGCCCCTGGCTCCGCTCATCAGCGTCCGGGTGGGCGGCGCGGCGGAGGCGCTGGTGCGGCCTCGTTCTGGCGATGCGCTGGTGGAGGTGCTGAAGCTGGCGCGCGACGAGGGCGCGCCCTTGAGCATCCTCGGTGGTGGCGCGAACACGCTGGTGGGGGATGGCGGCGTGCCGGGTGTCACGGTGAAGCTGCCCGGGGACTTGTTCCCGGAGCTCATCGACGTGGGGCCGGAGGGTGGGCTCATCACGTTGGGGGCGGGCGCGGCCATCGTGAAGCTGGTGAACGTGATGCGCTCGCAGGGGCTGGTGGGCGCGGAGTTCCTCGCGGGCATCCCCGGCACGCTGGGCGGCGCGGTGGCGATGAACGCGGGCACGAAGAACGGCGAGGCCTTCCGTGTCATCGAGGCCGTCGAGGTCGCGACGCCGGACGGGGTGGGGTGGCTGACGAAGGCGCAGGTGCCGCATGCGTACCGTCACTCGGAGCTGCCTGCTGGAGGGGTGGTGACGCGGGTTCGCTTCCGGTTGCCGCGCGGGGACGTGGCGGCGTCCAAGGTCGCGATGGACGCGGACCTGGGTTACCGCAAGCGCACGCAGCCGTTGAGCCAGCCGAACTTCGGCAGCGTCTTCACCAATCCGCCGGGCGACCATGCCGGGCGGCTCATCGAGCTGGTGGGCCTGAAGGGGCACACGCTCGGGCGGGCGCAGATCTCCACGCTGCACGCCAACTGGATTGTCAACCTGGGCGGGGCGACCGCTCGGGACGTGCTGGGGCTCATCACGCTGATGCAGACGCGCGTGAAGGAGGCCACTGGCGTCGACATGAAACCCGAAGTCAAACGCGTGGGAGTCTTCCTGCCATGACAGTCAATCGCGGCGCCTTCACGAAGGACGAGCTGAAGCACAAGCGCGTGGGCGTGTTGTTCGGCGGCCTGTCGTCCGAGCGCGAGGTGTCCCTGCGCACGGGCGCGGCCGTGTCGGGCGCGCTGCGCTCGCTGGGCTACGACGTGGTGGACATCGACGTGGGCAAGGACCTGCCCGCGCGGCTCGTCGCCGAGAAGGTGGACGTGGCGTGGCTGGCGGTGCATGGCCGCTACGGCGAGGACGGCAGCCTCCAGGGGCTGCTCGAGTCCATGTTCATCCCGTACACGGGCAGCGGTGTGCTCGCGTCCGCGATGGCGATGGACAAGGTGTACGCGAAGCAGATCTTCCTGGCGCATGGCATCCCCACGCCCGCGTATCGCGCGTTCCAGGACGAGGCGTCCGCGCTGGCCGCGGGGGACTCGCTGCCGTTCCCCTTCCCGGTGGTGGTGAAGCCCAGCCGCGAGGGCAGCAGCGTGGGCGTGCACATCTGCAAGACGCGGGATGCGTACGACGCCGCGGTGAAGGACGCCGCGAAGTACGCGGGCACGCTCATGGTCGAGCAGTTCGTGAAGGGGCGTGAGGTGCAGGGCGGCGTGCTGGACGACGAGGCACTGGGCGTCATCGAGGTGCGCGCCGCGCGCGAGTTCTACGACTACGACGCGAAGTACAAGGCGGGGACGGGCACGCAGTACCTCTTCCCGGCGCCGCTCCCCGAGGCGCAGTACGCGCGGGTGAACGAGGTGTGCCTGGGCGCGCACCGGGCGCTGGGCTGCGCGGGTGGCTCGCGCTCGGACGTCATCGTCACCGAGGGGGGCGATGTGTTCCTGCTGGAGACCAACACGCTGCCGGGCATGACGGCCACCAGCCTGCTGCCCAAGATTGCCGCGGGACGTGGCATCGACTTCCCGGCCCTTTGCGAGCGGCTGCTCGTGGGGGCGTGCCTGAAGGCCTGAGCAGTGCCTGGGAGGGCGGCGGGCGTTTCGAGGCGGGGATGAAAGCTCCGGTTCTCGCCGTGAGTTCACCCGCTGACGCTTCCGCGCGCGGGCTTGATAAAAGTCCCCTTGAAATCCAGCCGCTTGAAGATCAAGGTCCGCCGCCCTTCGCCAGGGGCCCGCTTGGGGCGGGAGCCTTGTTTCCTCAGGGGTGTTTCACGCGCTACAGCAACGTGGCTGTTGCCAAAAACTGGCGTGGAGATCCATCCGCGCGCAGCATGCGTGACACCGTTCCCTCACCATGGCCTTCGGACGAAGCAAAAACCGCCGCCGTCAAGACTCCGCCCAGCGAAATGAGGCGGTGAAGAGCGCGGTGCGTTCGAAGGGCCCGGGCGTCGTGAAGGTGCTGGCCCTGACGCTGACGACGGGCCTGTTGGTGTGGGGTGGGGTGGAGACGCGCAAGTGGGCGTTGTCGTCGCCCCGCTTCGAGCTGGCGGCGGTGTCCTTCACCGGCCTGGAGCGCGCCTCGCGCGTGGAGCTCTTGCGGCTGGCGGCGCTGACGAAGGGTCAGAACCTCTGGACGTTGGACACGGGGGCGCTGGAGCGCGCGATGCGCCAGCACCCGTGGGTGAAGAAGGTGGAGGTGACGCGGCGCTTCCCGAACCGGGTCTCGGTGCAGGTGTCCGAGCATGTCCCGGAGGCGCTGGCGGTGTTGGGCGAGCTGTACGTGCTGGACGAGGAGGGCGAGCCCTTCAAGCGGGTGACGCCCGGCGACGGGCTGGACCTGCCGCTGGTGACGGGGGTGGACCGGGACGGGTACGTGGCGGACCCGCAGGTGGCGCGCCAGCGGTTCCAGGCGGCGCTGGAGGTGGCGCGGGCCTACACGAGCGCGTCCCCGGGCAAGCCCGAGCGGCTGTCCGAGGTGCGGATGGAGGGGCGGGAGGTGACACTGGTGGCCGCGTCCGGCCAGGAAGTGCGCCTAGGCGAAGGAGATTCCGAGGTCAAGCTGCAGCGGTTGGCCCGTGTTCGTCGCGAACTGAGCGCGAGGGGGCTTGCAGCGGAGATCATTCACCTGGATAACCGGGCCCGGCCCGGCTGGGTGGCGGTGAAGATTTCGAGCCCCGCGTCCGAGAGGAGCGGGAGCCCGAAGCCGTAAGAGGACGCCCCTTTCACGAGAGTGGGGGGCCTGGGAGGGTTGTCATGGCGAAGCAGAAGTCGGGGGAGATCATTGTCGGCCTCGACATCGGCACGACGAAGATTTGCGCCATCGTCGGTGAGCTGACCGACAGCGGTATCGACATCATCGGTATCGGGACGCATCCGTCGAAGGGTTTGCGCAAGGGCGTGGTGGTCAACATCGAGGCGACCGTCTCCTCCATCCGCCGCGCCATCGAAGAGGCGGAGCTGATGGCGGGCGCGGAGATTTCCCACGTCTACACGGGCATCGCCGGTGGCCACATCAAGGGTTTCAATTCCCAGGGCATCGTGGCGGTGAAGGACAAGGAGGTCCGCGAGGCGGACATCGCGCGCGTCATCGACGCGGCGAAGGCGGTGGCCATCCCCCTGGACCGGGAAGTCATCCACGTGCTGCCTCAGGAGTTCATCATCGATGACCAGGGCGGCATCAAGGAGCCCCTGGGCATGGCGGGCGTGCGCCTGGAGGCCAAGGTCCACATCGTCACGGGCGCCGTGTCCAGCGCGCAGAACATCGTCAAGTGCGCCAACCGCACGGGCCTGAATGTCTCCGACATCGTCCTGCAGCCCCTGGCGAGCGCGGAGGCGGTGCTGGGCGAGGACGAGAAGGAGCTGGGCGTGTGCCTCGTCGACATCGGCGGCGGCACCACCGACATCGCCATCTTCTCCGGCGGCTCCATCGTCCACACGGCGGTGATTGCGCTGGGCGGCAACAACCTCACCAGCGACATCGCCATCGGCCTGCGCACGCCCGCGCACGAGGCCGAGCGCATCAAGCAGAAGTACGGCTGCGCGCTGGCGTCGCTCATCAACAAGGACGACACCATTGAGGTCCCCAGCGTCGGGGGCCGTCAGCCGCGCGTGCTCGGCCGCCAGATCCTCTGCGAGATTCTGGAGCCGCGCGTGGAGGAGATCTTCCAGCTCGTGCACCGCGAGATCCAGAAGTGCGGCTACGAGGACCTGCTCGCTTCGGGCGTGGTGATTACGGGTGGCTCCACGCTGCTGGCGGGCATGCCGGAGCTGGCCGAGGAGGTGCTCGGGCTGCCCGTGCGTCGCGGCATGCCGCGCGGCATCGGTGGGTTGGTGGACGTGGTGAAGAGCCCCATGTACGCCACGGGCGTGGGCCTGGTCGTCTACGGTGCCAAGCACCTGGACCGGCGCATGTTCCGCATCCGCGAGGAGAACGTGTACAAGAAGGTGAAGGGCCGCATGCGCGAGTGGCTCGAGGAAATCTTCTAGCGCCTGGGACGCAGCGCGCGTCCTGTCGAAACGCGAGGGGCTCTTCCGGAAGGAGGGCCCCTCGTCGCTTTTCTGGCGGCATGCGTTAGCGGTGCCCCCTTCGTTGACGTGTCAGGGCGGCTGCCCCGCAGGGTCCTGACAGGTCAGCCCGAGGGAGACGTGAGGGGTGGGTCATCCGGTTTCCAGAATCCGGATCCGTGATTCGGATCCACGGGCCTGGAGGGAGGGGGGCGTCCGAGTGACCCCCCCCTGAAACAGGGCGTGGACCGGAAGTGGACGGAGTGTGGCTCCTTGATTGCTATGGGCGTTCACTGCCGCATGCGCCAGTCCCTATACCGCGCGGCCCCAGTCCTATGACTCCCACCTCCAAAACTCCCACTTCGCAGGTCGCGGCACGTCGTGGACGTGCTTGCTTGCCCGTCGTCGGTCTGCTGGCGCTCCTGTGTGCCGCGCTGGCGGCGCCCGCGGCTCACGCGGAGCCCGACCGCTTCCACCTCGGTGCCGGAACGACGTCGCTGACGGTCAACGTCCCCAACACCGTCATCAACACCTATACCCGGGTGACGGCGCAGGTGAACGCCGGACAGAACTTCGTCAACGTCGCGTCCACCAGCGGCTTCGCGGTGAACGACCTGGTGATGGTGTACCAGGCGGCGGGCCTCACGGCGCCGGCCTCGGGAAGCCAGACGCCCATTGACATGTCCGCGGCGGCGAACGCCCCGGTGGGACGGTGGGAGTTCGCGCGCATCTCCGCGCTCACGGCGACGCGGCTGACCTTCTCGGCCCCGTTGACGGTGGCCTTCGCCGCGAACACGGGCACCCAGGCCATCCGCGTCCCCGAGTACACCACGGTGACGGTGAATGCCGGCGGCTCGATTGTCGCGGCGCCCTGGGACGGCGCCACGGGTGGTGTGCTCATCTTCCTGGCCACTGGCGCGGTGACGAACAACGGCGCCATCCACGCGGACGGCCGCGGCTTCCGCGGCGGCAAATTCTGGAACGGCGACGGAGATGGCTGCAACCAGCTCGAAGCCGCGTTCCCCGGCGGTGCGCAGAAGGGCGAGGGCGTGGTGCTGACCCGCTACAACCCTTCCGAAGACGACCCGTTCATTGGCGGGACGACTGGTTACGGCAACATCGCCAACGGTGCCGGCGGTGGCATCTGCCACAACTCGGGCGGCGGTGGTGGTGGCGGTGCGGGCGCGGGTGGCAAGGGCGGCCGGACGTGGAGCGGTGACGAGCCGCCCTCCCGTGACGTCGGTGGTCGCGGTGGTGCCCGCATGATCTACTCGCCCGTGAGCACGCTGCTCTTCGGCGGTGGTGGTGGCGCGGGTCACAGCAACGACGACTTCGGTGGTGGCGGCAGCGCGGCGGGTGGCCTCGTGTACATCCGCGCGGCTTCGCTGTCGGGCACGGGGCGTGTTTCGGCCAACGGCATCGCGGGCGAGAATGCGCGCGATGACGCCAACGACGCGGCGGGCGGCGGCGGCTCTGGCGGCACGGTCTCCGTGCGCGTCACCGGCAACCTGACCTGCAACAACAACCTCGTCTCGGCCAACGGCGGCAACGGCGGCAGCACCACCTTCGCCGAGCACGGCACGGGCGGCGGCGGCGGCGGTGGTCGCATCCTGTTCCAGGGCGCCACCGTGGCATGCACGGCGACCGTCGCGGGTGGCCTTCCGGGCACGCAGCCCACGGCTACGGCTCCAGACGGGCTGACCTACGGTGCCATCGCGGGCGGCGTGGGTGTCATCACCACGCTCCCTGGCGCTTTCGTGACGCCGGCGGCTCCGGTGGTGGTGACGCCGGCCAACGGCTCCATCACGGGCGTGCGTCCTCCCATCTCCGGCACGGCGACGCCCAACTCGTCGGTCATCATCTCCGTCGACGGTGTGGTGCTGGCCACCGTCCCAGCGGATGCCTCGGGCAACTTCACGTACACGCCGACCGCAGACCTGGCGGTGGGCAACCACACGGTGAACGCGGTGTCCGTGCTGAACGGCGCGACGAGCGCGGTGAGCAACACGAACACCTTCACCGTGCAGAACGCCCTGCCTCCTCCGGTCATCTCCACGCCGGCCAACGGCTCGGTGCTCCTCGCGTCCCCGACGCAGATCACGGGCACGGCGTCCGGCGGCGCCACGCTGGTCGACCTGACCATCAACGGCACCACGTACGCGAACATCCCCGTCTCCGGCGGCAACTGGACCTTCACGGTGCCCGGCACGCTGGCGGACGGTAGCTACAACCTGTCGGCCGTGGCCCGCGATGCGACGCGCACCAGCACGGCGACGACCTCGAGCTTCACGGTGGACACGCAGACGGCGGTCGCCGTCACGACGCCAGCCGAGGGGGCGGTGCTGACGAACCCGGTGGTGACGTACTCAGGCACGGGTGAGCCGGGCGCCACCGTGACGGTGGTGGTGGACGGCACCACGGTGGGCACGGTGACGGTGAGCGCCGGTGGCACGTGGTCGGTGCCGGTGGCGGCGCCGCTGGCCGACGGTCCGCACACGGTGACGGCCACGGCCGAGGACGCGCAGGGCCACACCGCCACGGACACGAACACCTTCACGGTGGACGCGGGCACGGCCGTTGCTGTGACGACGCCGGCCGAGGGCGCGGTGCTGACCAACCCGGTGGTGACGTACTCGGGTACGGGCGAGCCGGGCGCCACGGTGACGGTGGTGGTGGACGGCACGACGGTGGGCACGGTGACGGTGGGCGCGGGCGGCACGTGGTCCGTGCCGGTGTCGACGCCGCTGGCGGATGGGCCGCACACCGTAACGGCCACGGCGCAGGACGTCAGCGGCAACACGGCCACGGACACGAACGCGTTCGTGGTGGACTCCGGCACGTTGGTCGCTGTCACCACGCCCGCCGAGGGGGCGGTGCTGACGAGCGCGACGGTGACGTACTCCGGCACGGGTGAGCCGGGTGCCACCGTGACGGTGGTGGTGGACGGCACGACGGTGGGCACGGTGACGGTGGGCGCGGGCGGCACATGGTCCGTGCCGGTGGCGACGCCGCTGGCCGACGGGCCGCACACGGTGACGGCCACGGCGACGGACACGAGTGGCAACACCGCGACGGACACGAACACCTTCACGGTGGATGCGACGACGGCGGTGGCGGTGACGACGCCGGCCGAAGGCGCGGTGCTGACCAACCCCGTGGTGACGTACTCGGGTACGGCCGAGCCGGGCGCCACGGTGACCGTCACGGTCGACGGCACTGTCATCGACACAGTGACGGCGGGTCCGGACGGCAGTTGGTCGCTGCCCGTGGCCACGCCGCTGGATGACGGCCCGCACACGGTGAGCGTCACGGCGACGGATACGAGCGGCAACACGGCGACGGACTCGAACACCTTCACGGTGGACACGGGCACCAACGTGGCCGTGACGACGCCGGCGGAGGGCGCGGTGCTCACCACGGGCACGGTGACCTACTCGGGCACGGCCGAGCCGGGCGCCACGGTGACGGTGAGCGTGGACGGCAACACGGTGGGCACGGTGACGGCGGGTCCGGATGGCAGCTGGAGCATCCCGGGCAACTCCTCGCTCAACGACGGCTCGCACACGGTGACTGCCACGGCCGAGGACGCGCAGGGCCACACCGCCACGGACTCGAACACCTTCACGGTGGACACGAGCACCCGCGTGGCCATCACCACGCCCGCCGAGGGCGCGGTGGTGAACACCGCCGAGGTGACGTACACGGGCACGGCCGAGCCCGGCGCCGAGGTGACGGTGACGGTGGACGGCACCGTCGTCGGCACGGTGACGGCGGACCCGTCTGGCAACTGGAGCATCCCGGGCAACTCGTCGCTGGCGGACGGCCCGCACACGGTGTCGGTCACCGCGGAGGATGAGCACGGCCACACCGCGACGGACACGCACACCTTCACGGTGAACACCAGCACCACGGTCGAAATCACCACGCCCGCGGACGGCGCGGTGCTCGACAACGGCGTCGTCACGTACTCCGGTACGGGCGAGCCGGGCGCGACGGTGACGGTGGTGGTGGACGGCAACACGGTGGGCTCGGTGACGGTGAGCGCGGGCGGCACCTGGTCGGTGCCGGTCGCCACGGCGCTGGCGGACGGTCCTCACACGGTGACGGCCACGGCGGAGGATGACGAGGGCAACACCGCCACGGACACGAACACCTTCACGGTGGACACGAGCACCAACGTGGCCATCACCACGCCCGCGGAGGGCGCGGTGCTCGACGACGGCGTCGTCACGTACTCCGGTACGGGCGAGGTCGGCGCCACGGTGACCGTCACGGTCGACGGCACCGTCGTCGGCACGGTGACGGTGGGCGCGGGCGGCACCTGGTCGCTGCCGGTGTCCACGCCGCTTGCGGACGGTCCGCACACGGTGACGGCCTCGGCGGAGGACGCGCAGGGCAACACCGCGACGGACACGAACACCTTCACGGTGGACGCGGAGACGTCGGTGGCCATCACCACGCCCGCGGAGGGCGCGGTGCTCACCTCGGGCACGGTGACGTACTCGGGCACGGGTGAGCCGGGCGCCACCGTGACGGTGGTGGTGGACGGCACCACGGTGGGCACCGTGACGGTGGGCGTGGACGGCACCTGGTCGGTGCCGGTGTCGACGCCGCTGGCGGACGGTCCGCACACGGTGACGGCCACGGCGGAGGACGCCAACGGCAACACCGCCACGGACACGAACAGCTTCACGGTGGACACGGTGCCCGACACGCGCATCACGGCGAGCCCGCCCGCGAGCTCCGGCAGCGCCACCGCGAACTTCAGCTTCGAGACCGTGCTGGCCGACCCGAACGCGACGTTCGAGTGCTCCATCGACGGCGGCGCCTTCACCCCCTGCACCAGCCCCACCCAGTACACGAACCTGGCGGACGGGGAGCACACCTTCCAGGTGCGCGCGGTGGACGCGGACGGCGACGTGGACCCCACGCCGGCGACCTTCACGTGGACCATCGGCCTGGACTCGGACGGCGACGGACTGACGGACGCGGACGAAATCGCGCGCGGCACGGATCCGAACAACGCGGACACGGACGGCGACGGCATCTCCGACGGCATCGAGGTCAACGTTGGCGGGACGGACCCGCTGGACGACGACTCGGATGACGACGGCGTGCTCGACGGCAACGAGGACAAGAACCACGACGGCATCGTCGACCCGGGCGAGACCGACCCGAACGAGGCGGACACGGACGGCGACGGGCTGCAGGACGGCACGGAGCTGGGCATCACCGAGCCCCAGGGCACGGACACGGACCTGGACGTGTTCATCCCGGACGCGGACCCGACGACGACGACGGACCCGCTCAACCGGGACACCGACGGCGGCAGCGTGTTCGACGGCAACGAGGACACCAACCACAACGGCCGCGTCGACCCGGGTGAGACGGACCCGAACGTGGCCGCGGACGACCTGGACTCTGATTTGGACGGTGTCCCCGACGCTCGCGAAATCGAGCTGGGCATGGATCCGCATGACGCGGACTCCGACGACGACGGCGTGCCCGACGGCGAAGACGGCCTCACCGACACGGATGGGGACGGCATCATCGACGCGCTCGACCCGGACAGCGACAACGACGGGCTGAACGACGGCACCGAGCGCGGCGTCACGCGCGAGACGGCGGGCCCGGGCACCAACCTCGACTCGCCGAACTTCGTGCCGGACGCGGACCCCACCACCACCACCGACCCGAAGAACCCGGACACGGATGGTGACGGCCTGCGCGATGGCGAGGAGGACAAGAACCACGACGGCCGCCGTGACGCCACGGAGACCGACCCGAACGACGCCGACTCGGACGACGACGAGCTGAGCGACGGCGTGGAGGTGAAGGGCTCCAACGCCACCGATCCGCTCAACCCGGACACCGACGGCGACGGCCTGCGCGATGGCCAGGAGGACGCCAACCACAACGGTGGTCTCGACAACGGTGAGACGAACCCGAACGACGCCGACACCGACCGCGGTGGGGCGAGCGACGGTGACGAGGTCAGGGGCGGCTCCAACCCGCTCGATGGCAACGACGACTTCGTCGTGGTGGGCCGTGGCTGCAGCACGGGCGGGGCGGGCACCTTCGCGCCGCTGGCGCTGCTGCTGCTCGCGCTGCCCCTCTTCGGTCGCCTCCGCCGCTCGTCGCGGGCGGTGGCGGCGGGTGTCGCCGGAGGCCTGGTCCTCGCGGGGACGCTCGTGGCCCAGCCTGCCCACGCGCAGGTGACGCCGCCTCGGGGCGCGTCGCAGTCCATCGACGTGCAGCGCTACAAGCCGGGCCCGGGCGCCGAGGACATCCTCGGTCTGCACAGCGCCCGCGTGCAGCGCCACCTGGGGCTCAACCTGGGCCTGTCGCTCAACTACGCCAGCAAGCCGCTCAACTTCCTGGACCCGCGCTCGGACCGGTTCATCACCGCGGTGGTGAGCCGTCAGGTGGGCATCGACCTGATGGGCGCGGTGGGTCTGTTCGACCGCTTCGAAATCGGCGTGGTGCTGCCGGTGACCATCCAGGGCTCGGACCCGGCGCCGCAGGTGGACGCCTCGCTGGCGGACGGCGTGAGCTCCGGCGGCATCGGTGACCTGCGGCTGGTTCCGAAGGCGCGCATCATCGACGGAGAGGACTTCGGGCTCGCGCTGGCGGTGCCGGTGGTGCTCCCCACGGCGGGCGGCAACGACTTCCTCGGAGGCTCGGGGGTGGCGGTGCAGCCGAAGCTGGTGGCCGAGTACGGGCAGCGGGTCCGCTTCGCCGCCAACGTCGGCGTGGACCTGCGCGAGAAGCAGGTGCTACGCAACCTGACGGCGGGCAACGCCTTCACCTACGGCCTGGGCACGGAGATTCCCTTCACGCTGGGCCGCGTCCCCCTCTCCGCCGAGGCGACGGTGATTGGCGCCATCGGCCTGGACGAGCAGGACACGGAGGAGAGCCCGCTGGAGCTGCTCGCCGCGCTGAAGTACCGCTCGGCGAAGGGCTTCTCGGCGCACCTCGGCGGTGGCCCGGGTCTCACCCGAGGCTACGGCACGCCCGGCTACCGGCTGCTGGCGGGCTTCAGCTTCAGCCCGCCGCCGTCGCCCAAGCCGACGGCGCCGCCTCCGCCGGTGGACACGGACGGCGACGGCCTCTACGACCCGGACGACCGCTGCCCCACGCAGCCCGAGGACAAGGACGGCTTCGAGGACGCGGACGGCTGCCCGGACCCGGACAACGACCAGGACGGCATCCTCGACGGCGACGACCAGTGCGTGAACGAGCCGGAGACGAAGAACGGCTTCCAGGACGAGGACGGCTGCCCCGACGTGGCGCCGCCGGTGGACACGGACGGCGACGGCATCTTCGACCCGGATGACCGCTGCCCGAACCAGCCCGAGGACAAGGACGGCTTCCAGGACGAGGACGGCTGCCCGGACCCGGACAACGACAGGGACGGCATCCCGGACGTGGCGGACAAGTGCCCGCTGGAGCCGGAGACCATCAATGGCTTCCAGGACGAGGACGGCTGCCCCGACAAGGGCAAGGTGAAGGTCCAGGTGGATGGCGAGCGCATCCTCATCCTGGAGAAGGTCTACTTCGCCACGGGCAAGGACATCATCCTGCCGCGCAGCTTCCCGCTGCTGAAGCAGGTGGCCGCGGTGCTTCGCGCCAATCCTCAGGTGGAGCTGCTGCGCATCGAGGGCCACACGGATGACCAGGGCAACGACGCGGCCAACCTGGACCTGTCGCGCCGCCGCGCCGCCAACGTCCGCGCGTTCCTGGTGAAGGAGGGCATCGACGCCGGCCGCCTGGAGTCGCAGGGCTTCGGCGAGGCGAAGCCAGTGGACACCAACAAGACGGCGAAGGGCCGCGAGAACAACCGCCGCGTGGAGTTCACCATCCTGCGCGTCGGCAAGGTCGAGGTGGAGCGCGAGAGCCCCTGAGCTGACCTGAGCTGGAGCTGAACCCCGAGGGTGGTCCCGGAATCCTGTCCGGGGCCACCCTTGGTTTTTTGTCGTGAGGCGCGTCCTCCACCACGAGTCCTGGGCGCCTGACGGTGCGTGAAGACCCGTCACGCCGGGGTGGGGGACCCGCCAGGGCGCGCCGCCTTTCGCGAGTCAAGGGGCGAAGTGGACCCTCCACGCCACGCTGCTTGCTGCCGACGCCGCTGCGTAAGTGCGCGTCAGGACTCGGTGCCGCCTCATCCCGCTACATGTGCGTAGCGGAATACTTGCCAAAGATCGGGACTTGCTGATGATTGTGGAGGTTGGAGGCCCGCGCGCTGCATCGCGCGACGCCTGCCGAAAGGACCGCGTATGGACCAGTTCGATCAGAACAAGCAGGCCGCCAAGATTCGGGTCGTCGGGGCAGGTGGGGCAGGCTGCAACGCGGTCAACACGATGATCATGTCCAAGCTGGACCGCGTGGACTTCATCGCCGCCAACACCGATATCCAGGCGCTCGCCGCCAGCAAGGCGCCCACGCGGCTGCAACTGGGGCAGACGCTGACCAAGGGCCTGGGCGCCGGCGCCAACCCGGAGATGGGCCGCGAGGCCGCGCTGGAGTCGAGGGACCAGATTGCCGCGGTGCTCGAGGGCGCCGACATGGTCTTCGTGACGGCGGGCATGGGCGGCGGCACCGGCACGGGCGCCGCGCCCATCATCGCGGACATCGCCAAGAGCCTGGGTTGCCTCACGGTGGGCGTCGTCACCAAGCCCTTCCTCTTCGAGGGCAACAAGCGCCGCAAGCAGGCCGAGCAGGGCATCGTGGAGCTCAAGGCCGCGGTGGACACGCTCATCACGATTCCGAACCAGCGGCTGCTGTCGCTCTCCAACGAGCCGATGCCGCTCCTGGAGACCTTCAAGCGCGCGGACGAGGTGCTGCTGAACGCCGTGCAGGGCATCAGCGACCTCATCCAGTACCACGGCTACATCAACGTCGACTTCGCCGACGTGAAGACCATCATGAGCGACAAGGGCCTGGCGCTCATGGGCACGGGCAACTCGTCCGGTGACAAGCGCGCGCTGACGGCCATGCAGCAGGCCATCTCCAGCCCGCTGCTCGAGGATGTCTCCATCGACGGCGCCACGGGCCTGCTCATCAACATCACGGGCGGCCGGGACATGACGCTCCAGGAGGTCAACGAGGCGTTGACCCTGGTGCACGACGCGGCCGACAGCGAGGCGGAGATCATCTTCGGCTCGCTCATCGACGAGAACATCCAGGACGAGGTGAAGATCACCATCATCGCGACGGGCTTCGTCCACCGCGATGCGCCCAAGGTCCGCAACGTGGCGCCGGTGGTCCAGGTGCCGCTGTCCCGCTCGCCGCAGCAGTCGGTGCTGATTGGCGCGCGCGAGGAGGTGGCCAGCCTGGTCCCCGCGAAGGGCAGCGCGCCGCGTCCGCTCGCTCCGGTGGAGTCGAGCAAGAGCATCAGCAACCGCACCTCCGTGGTGAAGGAGTCGGCGCTGCCCCTGGACGAGGACCAGTTCGACATCCCCACGTTCCTGCGTCGGCAGGGGCAGACGGAGCTGCCGTAGTCCCTGCGAAGGACTAGCGGGCGGGGAGCTGGGCCACGCTGGCCTCGTCCCGCCCGGCCAGCTTGTCCGCGCGGGCGAAGAGCGTGTCCAGCTCCTCGTACAGCGCGTCGATGCGTTCCTGCTTGCGGGGCGCCGGAATCACACCGCTCCCCGACAGCTCCTCCAGTCGCGCGCCGGCCCGCTGCAGCAACTGCAGGGCCTTGAGCAGCGACAGGCCCCGGCGCGTGCCGTCCTGGGTGAAGAGGGTGCCGCTCTGGGTGAGTGCTTCGAGCGTGCCTCGGACTCCGCGGACGCGGTCCGCGTGACGGCCACGGTAGAGGTCCATCCGCCGCGCGCGACGCGCGCCATGGAGGTCGACCACACCAACACCAGTGCCTGGGGAAGAGGAGGGCTTCACGGTGTGACAAGGTACGCCATGCCCTCCTACAGCCGCAAATTTACTGGATTGTAGGGACCTGTTGCACGGTGTCTCGCTCGTCGGGCGGGCAGGGGAGCAGGGCCCGCGCGACGAGGTGTGGATGCGCGCGGACGGCCGTATTTGCTGGAGCATCCGGGGGCGGAAGCGTGGGAGGTTCGCGCGCGAAATCCGTGTGTGGAGGCGAGTCGAAGCCCATGACGATGGAGAAGTCACCCGGGGTGGAGGTGGAGGACCGGGAGGACGGCGTGCGGGTGCTGACGCTCTCCAACCTGGCCCGCCGCAATGCGCTCAACGACGCGATGCTGGCGCGCCTGGACGCGGCGCTGGAGCCCGCGCCGCACGTGCGCGCCTTGCTGGTGCGAGGTGCGGGCGGGACGTTCTGCGCGGGCTATGACC
>NZ_SRLW01000088.1:0-32840 GCF_006518215.1 Myxococcus sp. AB025B | reverse complement strand
GTGGGGGTGCCCGCGGCGGCGCTGGTGCTGGGGACACACGCGCTGCCCCGACATCCGCAGGCGCTCGAGGTGGCCGAGTCGCCGCACGCCTTCCTCCAGGTGCTGGAGTCGCCGAGCGGCACACGCAGCCTGGTCTTCGACGAGGGCTTCGCGGTGCAGAGCACGTGGCTGCCGGGCCAGCCGGTGCGCGACGAGGTGTTCGCGCACTACCTGCTGACGCCGGCGATGGCGCGCGCGGAGCCTCGGACGCCGCGCGTGCTGGTGTTGGGGCTGGGCGCGGGCACGAGCGCGCGCGGGCTGCGGGAGACATACCCGGGGGCCTACGTGGTGGGCGTGGAGCTGGACGCCATGGTGGTGAAGCTGGCGCGCCAGCACTTCGGCCTGGGGACAGAGGTGGAGGTGCACATCGCGGACGCGCGCACGTTCCTGCGCCGGGACACGCGGCGCTACGACGCCATCATCGTGGACGCGTTCCGCTTCCCGTACGTGCCCTTCCACCTGACGACGCGCGAGTTCGCCCAGGAGGTGGCGGCGCACCTGGAGCCGGGCGGCGTGGCGTGCTTCAACGTGGGCCGCTTCCGGGATGAGCGCGCGGTGGTGCGCGCGGTGGGAGGGACGCTGGCGACGGTGTTCCCGCAGGTGCTCGCGGCGGATGCGCGCAACCACAGCAACACGCTGCTCTACGCGGGCCCGGAGGGGATGGGGGAGCGGCTGAGCGAGCGGACGTCCTCGCTGCCGCTGTCGCTGCGGCCCCTGGCGACGCGCGTGGTGGGCGAGCTGCAGCCGGTGGCCTCGGCGCCGCCGCTCACGGATGACCGGGCGCCCGTGGAGATGTTGACGGATGCCATCCTCCTCAAGGCGCTGATGGGCTCGGAGGAGCTGAAGTGAGCTGGCGCGCGTGGGGGACCAAGCCCCTGCCGTCGATGTCGGAGTTCCTCGCGCCCATGCCGCTGGCCGCCGTGGTGCTGATGGCGGTGAACGACCGCGTCCTCAAGCCGACCTTCCACAACACGCTCACGGGGAAGCTGTCGGACATGGCCATCTGCTTCTTCCTGCCGCTCTATGTCTCCGCACTGCTGGCGCTCGGTACGCGCTGGAGTCTCCGCGTGAGGCTGGGCGTGGGTGCCCTGGTGACGACGGGGCTGTTCACCGCGCTCAAGGTGTCCCAGCCCTTCGCGGACTTGTTCTGTGAGTGGCTGCGTCCCATCGGCGCGCCGCTGGGGCTCAGTGGCTTCCGCGCGGTGGCGGATGTCTCCGACCTGCTCACCCTGCCCTTCGTCGTCCTCGCCGTGCTGTATGGCCGCGCCACGCTGCTCTCCCGAGCGCCGGCCGTGGCCCTCACACCCCCAGGAGCTCCACCATGATGCCGTTCTTGAGGAACCTCGCCTCCGTCGCCGTGCTCGCCGTCACCGGTGTGCTGCTCATCGCGGACTCCGCGCCCGACTGTGAGAAGGACGCGCAGGAGGTCACGTTCGATGTCACCGAGAACACCTGCGGTGGCAACGGTTCCTTTCAATTGAGGGTCCCCGAGGATTCGTGCGACCTGACGGCCGTGGGAAACGAGCCCCTGGGCTTCCCCGAGTACGGCGGCGCCAGCGCCAAGGTGGATTTGAAGCGGGGTGACTGGTCGTTGCATGACCGTGCCCACACCATCCACGTGGACGCGGATGGCGGCGTGGTGCGGCCCGACGCGGGTGGGACGGCGGTGGACGGCAACCGTCACTGCGAGGCGACGCGTGAGGGAGAGCACCTGCGGCTGACGTGCATCGACCGGCGCTCGGACCTGTCCGGTGTCGAGGTCTTCCGCTGCGAGGCGAAGCTCACGCCCCGCTAGCACTTCGGAGGAGCCACCCCACCGCGCCTCCGCCGAGCACCAGCCAGGCGGAGTTGACGCGGAAGCGGATGAGCAGCACGGCCGACACGACGGCGAGCCCCACGGTCCACACGTCGACCAGGGCCGCGCGGCCGAGCTGCCACGTCACCACGGCCATCAGCGCGAGGGACGCGACGTTGACGCCGTCCAGGAAGGCCCCCGCCACCCAGGACTCGCGCAGCCGGGGCACCAGCGGGCCGCTGAGCGCGACGAAGACGAAGGCGGGCAGGAAGATGCCCACCGTGGCCACAGTGGCGCCCACGGGCCCTCCGAGCACGTAGCCGATGAACGTGGCCGTGGTGAACACGGGGCCCGGCGTCACCTGGCCCACCGCCACCGCGTCGAGCAGCTGCGCCTCGGTCAGCCAACCCAGTCGTTGCACCAGGTCCGAGCGCAGGAACGCCAGCAGCACATAGCCGCTGCCGTAGAGCACCGAGCCCACCTTCAGGAAGAAGAGGAACAGGCCCTGCTGCGTGAAGGGCACCGCCGCCGACGCGGCGCCCAGCGGGAGCAGCGTGCTCCACGGCGTGACGAGCATTCCAGCCGAAGGCCCCGAGGCTCCTCCGTGACGTGTCGCCGCGCGCCAGCCGAACACGGCGAGTCCGGACAGCAACAACAGCAGCAGCTCATCGACGCCGAGGAAGGCCGCGGTGGCGGCGGCGATTCCCACGACGGCCGCCAGTGGCCCCTTCACCACGGTGCGCGTGAGCCCCCACAGGGCCTGAGCGACCACGGCGATGATGACCGCCTTGACGCCGTGGAGCAGCGCGCTCACGTCTGGCAGTGCGCCGAAGCGCGAGTAGCCCCAGGCGACGCCGAGGACGATGAGGAACGCGGGGAGGATGAAGCACGTGCCCGCGACCAGCAGGCCGGGCCAGCCGGCGCGACGGTGGCCGATGTGGATGGCCAGCTCGGTGGAGTTGGGGCCGGGGATGAGGTTGGCCGCGCCGAGCAGGTCCACGAACTCCTCGCGCGTGAGCCAGCGCCGACGGCGAACGACCTCGTCCTCCATCAGGGCGATGTGCGCGGCGGGGCCACCGAAGGCCGTGGTGCCCAGACGAAGGAACAGGAGCGCCAGCTCGCGCAGCGCTGCGGCGCGGTCCGGCATGGCGGGGTTCTGGGACTCCAATGGTGACATCCTGGGGGGAAGCTACCCCCGGAAGAGGGAGGGTGGCTCGAAACATCCGTGTGGCTCGGCGCATGTCGGACGGGTGGACGCTTGTCACCCGGGCTTCGTCCTGGATTCATGGCCCTCATGACCACCCATGACTCCACGCTGCTCGCGGCGGCCGTCGTCGAGAGCCAGTCCGGCTACACGCAATCGATTCGCACCGGCAAGCACCACTTCCAGGCGGACGAGCCAGCCGCGCTGGGCGGCGCGGACCAGGGCCCCGCGCCCTACCAGTTGCTGGTGGGCTCACTGGGCGCGTGCACGGCCATCACGTTGAAGATGTACGCGGCGCGCAAGGGCTGGGAGCTGAGCCCCTTCACCGTGAAGCTCAAGCTGCTGCGCGAGAACGATGTGGAGCGCGTGGAGCGCGTGCTCTCGGTTGGCCCCGCCATCACCGAGGAGCAGAAGGCGCGCCTGCTCGAAATCGCCGCGAAGACGCCCGTGACGCTCACGCTCTCGCGCGCGCTGCGCATCGACACGACCTTCGCGTCGACGCCCTGAATCACGGGTTCCGCAGTCGGAAACAAACGCGGCGGATATCCGCACGCTCCACCCGTGGCGGGCGCAGAAGCATTCCTGCCGATACGCCTCGCCAGCGGAAGACCGGAGCGCCCCATCCATGGCGGGGCGCTCCTCGAGCACGCATCAGGCCGGCGCCGCGTCCGGCTGACGGTCCGGGTGCGCTGCCTGGAAGGCGGGATGCTCCGCGCATGCGGCCTCGATGCGCAGCAGCGTCGGGTACGGCGACAAGTCCAGCGCGAACCGGCGCGCGCCATACAATTGAGGCACCAGGCACACGTCCGCCAGCGACACGGTGTCCCCCACGCAGAAGCGTCCCGCCGTGGGCTGCACCATCATCTCCAGCGCCTCCAGGCCCCGGGCGTTCCAGTACGCGCCCCACGCCTTGTCGTCGCCCTTCAGCTCGCTCTTGATGCGCTGCAACACCGCCAGGTTCTGCAGCGGCTGTATGCCGGAGTTCACGTACTCCGCCATCATCCGCGTCCGCGCCCGCAGGTAGCTGTCCTCCGGGAACAGCGGCGGCGTGGGGAAGCGCTCCTGCAGCAGCTCCACGATGGCGAGCGACTGCGACAACCGCCGCTCCGTCCCATCCGCCTCCGTCCACTCCAGCGTGGGCACCGTGCGCATCGGATTGACCGCCCGGTACGCGTCCGAGTTCTGCTGCCCGCCATCCTTCAGCAGGTGCACCGCCACGTACTCGAACGGCACGCCCTTGAGGTGCAACGTCAGGCGCACCCGCCACGACGCGGAGCTGCGCCAGTAGTTGTGCAGCCGAAGGCCCTTCATGAAACCTTCACCACCTTCTGGGAGATTCGCCCGAACACGCTCTGCCCGTCCTCACCCGACATCTCGATGTCGATGGTGTCCCCGGGCTTCATGAAGGGCGTCCTCGGCTTGCCCTCCTCAATCGTCTCAATCATCCGCTGCTCGGCCAGGCACGAGATGCCCCGCGCGCGGTCCGCGTTGGACACCGTGCCGCTGCCCAGGATGGTGCCCGCCGTGTAGCTGCGCGTCTTGCACAGGTGCTGGATGAGGTCGAAGAAGGAGAAGTGCATCTCCGGCCCCGCGTCCGTGTCGCCCACCTGCACGCCGTTGAGCACCGAGCGCAGGCGCAGGTGCACCCGCCCCTCGCGCCACGCCGAGCCCAGCTCGTCCGGCGTCACCGCGAACGGGCTGAACGCCGTCGCCGGCTTGCTCTGGAAGAAGCCGAAGCCCTTCGCCAGCTCCTCCGGGATGAGGTTGCGCAGCGAGACGTCGTTGGCCAGCATCAGCAGCTTGACGTGCTTGCCCGCGTCCTCCGCCTTCGTCCCCTGCGGCGTGTCACCGAGGATGACGCAGACCTCGCTCTCGAAGTCCATGCCCCACGCCTCGTCCGCCAGCGGGATGTCCGCGGTGGGCGCCAGGAAGTCACCCGAGCCGCCCTGGTACACCAGCGGGTCCGTCTTCAGCGTGGCCGGCGGCTCGGCGTTGCGCGCCTTGCGCACCAGGATGACGTGGTTGATGTACGCGCTGCCGTCAATCCACTCGTACGCGCGCGGCAGCGGCGCATGCAGCGCCTTCACGTCCAGCGGACGGCTCTGCACACTGTCCGTCTCCAACTGCTGGGCGAGCGCGCGCAGCTGCGGCTCCTTCGTGTCCCAGTCATCCAGCGCCGCTTGCAGCGTCAGCGCCACGTTGGTGGCCAGCGCATAGGCCGAGTTGTCCCGCTTGACGACGATGAGCCGCCCGTCACGGGTTCCATCCTTGAGCGTCGCGAGCTTCAATCCCGGGCTCCCCGCGGCCCGGTGGATACAGCGGGGGCCGCCTCATGAGCCCGGCTTTTCCGCCGGGGCTCTCGGGGAGTCAAGCTTCGGGTGCAGGCCGCGAACGCTCTCGACGGAAAACTACCAGCAGCTCGACCGCGCGGGCAGTCGCGCGAAGTAGTTGTTGCCCAGATTGCTGTCCCACTGGCCCCCAGCCGTCGCGGCCACGTGGATGTCCCACGCGTTCTGGTTGCCGTTCTGGTCGAAGGCATAGAAGAACAAGTCGTTCTCCACCGCCGAGGGCTGCTCGCACACCCAGACGCCCTCCTGGCCTCCGGCCGCGAAGTGCGCGTTGCACAGCGGCGTGTTCATGTACCGCATGCACTTGGTGCACGCGCGCGGCCCCGCGTTCAGGAAGACATAGGCGTCGTTGTTCGCGCCCGCGCTCGCGGCCAGCGTCTGCTGACGGCCGTTGAGGCTGACGTAGATGGAGATCTGATGGTCCGGGTACAGGCCCCGCAGGAAGCCCCGGTAGCTGACGGTGAGCGTGGCCAGCCGGCCGGGCAGCCGGCGCGTGTGGCGGATGACCTCGAAGGGCCCCGTCGTCACGGAGTCGTAGACGCTGCAGATGGGGTAGTCGGGCGGATAGTCAGAGGCGCGCGCGGAGGCGAAGGGGAGCAGCAGGGACAGCGCGAGCGCGGCCAGCAACGTCTGCGAGAACTTCGTCATGGAGCAGGTCCTCAGGGGGAGGGAAGGAGCGGCGACTTCACGCACCGGCGTAGCATGTGCCACCCACCTGCCGGAAGGTCGGCCCCCTGCCCCGTCGCCCGCCGGACGACGTGCGGGCACACCCGAGTCAGACGCGCCCGCCCCCCCGCTGTCCGAGCAGCCTGCCCGCATGGCCGAGAAGCAGGAGGGAAGCGGAGCGCGTGCGGCTGTTGAAGGCTGAGTCGGCGCACGGGAAGCGTGCTCCGGCCACTCCCTTGGCGGCGCCCGTCCGACACCCAACGTTGCCGGGAAGGACGGGACGCGCGGCCAACCACGGCGCCTTTGCGTCGCGGGGTGGAGCGCGAGGGCACTGAATGGCTGAAGGCATCCAATCCGCCAGCGCCGTTCCAGGAGAGCCGCGGCCGGGCCGCCGACTGGGCCACCGGTTCGAGCTCGTCCAGCGTCTGAAGGTCGGTCGGGGAATCTCCACGTGGGCCGGTGTGGACGTGCGCACCGGGGAGCGCGTGGCCATCAAGGTGACCTCCACCACGGCGCTCGTCCCCGCCGCGCGTCACCGCATGGAGCACGAGGCCGCCACGCTCGCGCGGCTCGACAGCCCCTTCATCGTCTCCGTGCGCCACATCGGCACCTCGGAGGACTGGCTGTACCTGGTCACCCCCTGGCTGACGGGAGAGTCCCTGGAGGCGCGCCTGGAGCGCGGCGTGCTGAGCGTCCCCGAGGCGCTCGCGCTGGGCCGGGGCCTGTTGTCCGCGCTGGCCGAGGCCCATCACCACGGCGTGCTGCACCGCGACGTGAAGCCCGCCAACCTCATCGTGTCCGGCGAGCCGCTGTCGCGCGCCACCCTGATTGATTTCGGGCTCGCCCGCAGCGAGCGCCTGGATGCGTCCCTGCGCGACCTGCCGGTGGGCACCGCGCGCTACCTCTCCCCGGAGCAGGCGGGCCTGCTGCACCGCCCCGTGGAGGCCACGTCGGACCTGTACTCCACGGGCGTCGTCCTCTTCGAGTCGCTGGCCGGGGTCCCCGTCTTCACGGGCGACTCGGTGGGCGAGGTCCTCCGGCAGCACCTGTCCGCGCGGCCCCGGCTGCGCGCGGTGGGCGTGGACGCGCCGCGCGCCTTGGAGGAGCTGGTCTCGCGCCTGCTGCAGACGGACCCCTCGGACCGCTACCAGTCGGCCGCCTCCGCGCTGGCGGACCTGCTGGAGCTGGAGGACGCGCTCTCCCAGGGCCACGCGGAGCCGGAGCTCATCATCGGCGCGAGGGACGCCCGGCGCAGCCTCACCGAGCCCTCCTTCGTCGGCCGCCACGAGGAGGTCGCCACGCTGGAGCGCGAGCTCGAGCGCACGCTGACGGACCCGGGGCGACTGGTGGTGGTGGAGGCCGAGTCCGGCGGCGGCAAGAGCCGGCTGCTCGAGGAGCTCTCCGCCCGCGCTCCGAGACACCACGCGTGGGTGCTGCAAGGACAGGCGCAGGACCAGGCGGCGCGGCGGCCCTTCCAGCTGTTCACCGGCGTGGCCTCGGCCATCACCCAGGCGCTCGCGGCGCGGCCCGCGCTGGCCGAGGCGCTGCGGGGGCGGCTCGCCGGACAGGAGGCGGGGCTGTGCACGGTGCTGCCGCAGCTGGAGCCGCTCCTGTGTCCCGCGCCGCACGCCTCCGCGCGGGCGCTGGGGCCCGAGTCCCTGGGTGAGAGCCGCGGCATCCAGGCACTCACCGCGCTGCTCGGCGCGCTGGGCACGCGGGACGAGCCCGCCGTGGTGGTGCTCGACGACTGTCAGTGGGCGGATGAGCTGACCCTGCGGGCCCTGGAGGGTTGGTCCCAGGCGAGGCGACAAGGACAGGGACGGGTGCTCGTCATCGTCGCCTTCCGTGGCGAGGACATCGGCCCCACGCACGTGCTGCGCAAGCTGGCGCCCACGGTGCACCTGCGCTTGTCCGCGCTGGGCGCGGCGGAGGTGACGCGCCTGACGGAGTCCATGGCGGGCACGCTGCCCCGCGAGGCCACGGAGCTGGTGACGCGGCTGTCCGAGGGCAACCCCTTCATGGCGAGCGCGGTGCTGCACGGGCTGGTGGAGGACGGCGTGCTGGTGCCGGGGCCCTCCGGCTGGAGCGTGGAGCCGGCGGCGATGGCGCACGCGCGCTCGTCCCGACAGGCCGCGGGGTTCCTGGTGCGGCGTCTGCGTCTGTTGCCCCTGGCCTCGCGGCGCCTCTTGTCGGTGGGCGCGGTGCTGGGCAAGTCCTTCGAGCTGTCGCGCCTGGAGGCGCTGTCGGGCGTGTCCCGCGAGGACCTGAGCGCCGCGCTGGAGGAGCCGCGTCGCCGACACATGCTGTGGGAGGAGGGCACGCGCTACACCTTCGTGCACGACAAGCTGCGCGAGGTGCTGCTGGACATGCTGACGCCGCAGCGACGGCGGGAGCTGCACCGGCAGGCGGCGCGCTCGGCGGCGGCCCAGCCGACGAAGGACTCGTTCGAGCTGGCCTACCACTTCGACGCGGCGGGTGAGTACACGCAGGCGCTGCCCCACGCGCTCGTCGCGGCGGAGCTGGCGCGCGGGCGGTTCGCGCTGGAGTCCGCGGAGCTCAACTACCGCATCGCCGAGCGCGGCGCGGCGGGCGCGGACGCGGGCACCCGCTTCCGCGTGGCGGCGGGCCTGGGCAACGTCCTCATGCTGCGCGGCCGCTACGAGGAGTCCCGTCAGCAACTGGAGCGCGCGCAGTCACTGGCGCGGGAGAAGCAGGAGCAGGCGCGCATCCTCGGCCAGCTGGGTGAGCTCGCCTTCAAGCGCGGCGACTTCGGCGAGGCCACGGTCGCGCTGGAGCAGGGCCTGAAGCTGATGGGACGCTGGGTGCCGCCCCGGGGCGTGCTCACCGGCGCGAGCGCGGCGTGGGAGATCCTCGCGCAGGCCGCGCACACGGTGGCGCCGCGCTGGTTCCTCGCGCGGCGTCCCATCGAGGGCGGCACCGAGGACCTCCAGGCCGTGCGGCTCTACAGCCGGCTCGCGTATGGCTACTGGTACCGGCGTGGCCGCGCGGCGGTGCTGTGGGCGCACCTGAGGGACCTGAACCTCGCGGAGCGCTATCCGCCCACGCCCGAGCTGGCGCAGGCGTACTCGGAGCACTCGCCCGCGCTGACCACCCTGCCCTGGTTCGAGCGGGCCTACGCGTACGCGGAGAAGTCGCTGACCCTGCGCCAGGAGCAGAACGACGTCTGGGGCCAGGGCCAGACGCTGCACTTCTACGGGCTCGCCTGCTACGCGTCCTCGCGCTTCGAGGACTGCATCGAGAAGTGCACCCAGGCCATCCGCCTGCTCGAGCGCACCGGAGACCCGTGGGAGGTGAACAACGCCACGTTCCAGGTGGCCATGGCCCTCTACCGCCTGGGCCGGCTGCGCGAGTCGCTGGAGACGAGCCAGCGGCTGCACGCGGCCGCGCTCGCGCTGGGGGACCGCTACTCGGTGCGGCTGGGCCTGGAGGCCTGGGCGAAGGCGTCCGACGGGAGGCTGCCGGGCGCGCTGCTGGAAGGAGAGCTGACCAACCCGGACCAGCCGGACCCGCAGAGCTTCGCGGGCGTGCTCCAGGCGGACGCCCTCCACCGCATGCGCCAGGGCGACGCGGCGGGCGCGGTGGCGGTGCTGGAGCGCGCCGCGCGGCTCGTCGACGAGGCCCACCTGCGTCAGGAGTACGTGGCCCCCATCACCCCGCTGCTCGCCACCGCGCTGCGCCAGCTCGCGGAGGCCACCTCACCCCTGGCCGCCGGAAGGCGCCGCGCCCTGCTGGAGCGCGCCGAGAAGACGGCGAAGGCCGCGCATGCCCTGGCGCGCACCTACCGCAACAACCTGCCTCACGCCCTGCGGGAGCGGGCCCTGGTCGCCGCGCTGCGGGGCCAGGAGCGCCGGGCCCGTCAATGGCTCGAGCAGTCCCTCCAGGCCGCGCGCGACCTGAAGATGCGCCACGAGCACGCCCGGAGCCTGAAGGCGCGAGGAGAGCTGGGGCGCGCCCTCGGCTGGCCCGACGCGGAGGCGGACCTGTCCGTGGCCACGCGCGAGCTGGCGGAGATGGAGGAGGGCCTCTCGCCCGAGGTCGCGGAGCCGGGTGGCACCCGCGCGCTCTCGCTGGTGGACCGCTTCCCGCGCGTGCTGGAGGCGGGGAGGCGGCTTGCTTCGGCCCTGTCGCGCGAGGCGGTGTTCGAGGCCGTGCGCCAGTCCATGCTGGAGCTGCTGCGCGCCGAGCACTGCGCCATCGTGGACCCGCGCGTGCTCACCGAGGACGAGGACACCGAGGGCCCCAGCCGCACCGCCATCGCCCGCGCGATGGAGACGGGCCGCATCACCGTGATGGGCCAGGGCCTTCCGGGCGGGGCGAGCGAGAGCATGGAGCTCGCCGGGGTGCGCTCGCTCTTGTGCGCGCCGCTCCAGGTCCGGGGCAAGACGGTGGCCTGCGTCCTGGCCACGCACCGTCAGGTGGGCGCGCTGTTCGGCGAGGTGGAGGAGCGCCTGACGGAATTCGTCACCGTGCTCGCGGGCACCGCCCTGGAGAACGCGGAGAACTTCGAGGCCGAGCAGGAGGCGGTGCGCCGCCGAGACGACTTCCTCTCCATCGCCGCCCACGAGCTGAAGACGCCGCTCACCTCGCTGCAGCTCCACATCCAGGGGCTCCAGGCCCAGGTCCGCGCCAGCGGAGACGCAGGGCTGTCCCCCCGCAAGCTCTCCACCAAGCTGGAGTCCGCCTCCGCCCAGACGCAGCGGTTGGGGCGGCTGGTGAACGACCTGCTGGACATCTCCCGGCTCGCCCAGGGGCAGCTGCACATCAAGCTCTCCGAGGTGGACCTGGTGGCGCTCGTCCAGGGGCAGCTGGAGCGCAGCCGCGAGGCGCTCGTGCGCGCGGAGTGCCCGGTGCGGCTCGACGCGCGCGTCCCCCGGCTCACCGGCTCCTGGGACGCGATGCGGCTGGAGCAGGTGGTGGGCAACCTCCTCTCCAACGCGATGAAGTACGGCGCCGGCAAGCCGATTGAAATCACCCTGGGCGAGGAGAAGGGCGGACAGGCGCTGCTGCGGGTGCGCGACTCCGGCATCGGCATCGCCGACGAGGACCGCGCGCGCATCTTCGACCGCTTCGAGCGCGCGGTGTCGGTGCGCCACTACGGCGGCTTCGGGCTGGGCCTGTGGATTGTCCGCGAAATCGTCCAGGCCCTGGGCGGCGCCATCGCCGTGGAGAGCACGCCGGGCGAGGGCTCCACCTTCACCGTCACCCTGCCCCGCGCCGGGCCTGCCTCCTCACCGCAGGAGTCCCCGGGCCCTCCGGTGCACTGAGTTCGTCAGCGGCGCACGAGCTCCAGGTAGATGACGTTGTCCTGGCCGTCCCGGAACAGCCGCACGGAGTCGAGCCGCTCCAGCGGCACCTCGCCGAGGAAGCCGCGCAGCTCATCCTCCTCGCGGTACAGGAGCCACCAGTCCATGAAGGCCTCCATGTAGCCGGTCTCCGGCGGGAAGCGCGCGAAGTTGGCCACCAACAGCCGCCCCTGTGCGCGCAGCATGTTGAAGAGCAGCCCCGTCAGCCGCGTGGCGACGGAGTCGGACAGGTAGTCGTACAGGCCCGCGGAGTAGATGAAGTCCAGGTCCGCGAAGGACTCCTTGCCCGCGAGCAGCGCGCGCACCGAGCCGCAGTGCGGCTTCACTACGTCGAGCGGCTGGTGGTGGGAGATCTCCGCCAGGCTCAGCGCATCCTGGTCGAACGCGATGAGCTCCCGCACGCGCCGCTCCCGCACCGCCGCCGAGGCCTCCGCCTCGCGCAGGTGGCCACACGCCACGGAGAGGATGCGCGCCTCGCCTGGCACCCGCTCGGCCGTGGCGTCCAGCTCGCGCGCGAGCAGGTCCCGCCGCTCGCGCACGCTCACCGCGCTGGGCTGCTGGTGCATGTACCGATAGATCTCCCGGCCCGCGTGGAGTTCGTCCGCGGCGCGGTCCAGGTACAGGTAGTCGATGAGCGCCGCGTCGCCCGCGTACCCCCGGGGCCGCTCGAAGGCGCGGCGGGTGAAGGGACACTGGTGCAGGAACGAGCGCAGCGGGTGCTTGCGCGCGGTGTCCTGGCAGAAGGCCTTCCAGTCCTCCGGGCTCCAGCGGCGCCGCAGCGTGAGCAGCCCCAGGTGCAGCGAGTGCATGTCCTGGTGCAGCACGTCATCGTCGGCCTCCAGCATCCGCGCGTGGATGCCGTCGAGCCACACGCGAGCCTCCGCGAGAGCCTCCTCGGCGGGACGCTCCGGGACGGGCAGGACGAGTTGGTTGCGCTCGCGGTGACGGACAGGCTCGAGCGCGCGTCGGACCAGGGGCCTCTGGGGGTCTTGCATCGTCCAACACAACCCCGGAGGGCCCCGGCTCCTCTTCCCGCGAAAAACCCTCGCCCGCTCGCTCCTTGAAGCGGGCTCGCGAGCGCATGCAATCCCGCCCGACGTCGTTCGTGTACAAGGCGGGACACCGGGCGGCGGCGCCGCTTCCGGGTTCCACACCCCCACTGGAGTCCACCATGCCGTCCTGGTTCACCGTGTCGCGGGCCATGGCCCTCGCGACCCTCGTCCCCTCCCTCGCGCTGGCCAATCCCGCCGCGCCCAAGGCCGCCGCGTCCGGCAAGGCCAAGGTCGAGCGCGCGTCCACGCGCCCCTCGAAGCACTACACCATCGAGCAGTTCATGAAGACGACCCTGATTCGGGGCGCGTCCTTCTCCTCCGACGAGCAGCGGGTGCTGTACTCGTCGAACCAGACGGGCATCTACAACGTCTTCTCCGCGCCGGTGAAGGGCGGCAAGCCCACCCAGCTCACCCGCTCCACCACGGACAGCACCTTCGCGGTGAGCTACTTCCCGAAGGACGACCGCATCCTCTTCACGCGCGACCAGGGCGGCAACGAGCAGCACCACCTCTACGTGCGCACGCCCGACGGGAAGGAGAAGGACCTCACCCCTGGCGACAAGCACCGCGCCGTCTTCTTCGGCTGGAGCCAGGACGAGGCGGGCTTCTACGTCCTCACCAACGAGCGCGACGAGCGCTTCATGGACCTGTACCGCTACGACGCGAAGACGTTCGAGCGCACGCGGCTGTACCAGAACGAGGACGGCCTGGACGTGGGCGCCGTGTCCGCGGACGAGCAGTGGCTCGCCCTGGAGAAGACCAACACCACGGCCGACAGCGACGTGTACCTGCTGAACCTCGCCACGAAGGAGCGCAAGCACATCAGCCAGCACCAGGGCACCGCCACCTGGAGCCCCGCCGAGTTCGACACCACCTCCACCGCGCTCTACCTCATCACCGACGAGGGCTCCGAGTTCACCCGCGTGGTGCGCTACGTGCTCGCCACCGGGAAGATGGAGGAGGTGGAGAAGACGGACTGGGACGTGATGTACACGTACTTCTCCCGCAACGGCGCGCTGCGCGTCACCGGCATCAACGCGGACGCCAGCACCGTCATCCGCGTGCAGGACATGAAGACGGGCAAGCAGCTGGAGCTGCCCCGGCTGCCCGAGGGTGACATCACCAGCGTGTCCATCGGCCGCGGGGAGAAGCGCCTGGCCTTCCACCACCGCGGGGACCGCTCGCCCAACAACCTCTACGTCTTCGACCTCACGACGAAGAAGGCCACGCGCCTGACGGACAACCTCACCACCGAAATCGACGCCAAGGACCTGGTCGACGCGGAGGTGGTGCGCTTCAAGTCGTTCGACGGGATGGTGATTCCCAACATCCTCTTCAAGCCGCACCAGGCCACCGCCCAGACGCGGGCACCCGCGCTCATCTGGGTGCACGGCGGCCCCGGTGGCCAGTCCCGCAAGGGCTACAGCCCGATGATTCAGTACCTGGTCAACCACGGCTACGTGGTGCTGGCCATCAACAACCGGGGCAGCTCCGGCTACGGCAAGACGTTCTACACGGCGGATGACCAGAAGCACGGCAAGGAGCCGCTGCTCGACTGCGTGGAGGCGAAGAAGTACCTGGCCAGCCTGCCGTACGTGGACGGCGAGCGCGTGGGCATCATCGGCGGCAGCTACGGCGGCTACATGACGCTGGCCGCGCTGACGTACCACCCGGGCGTCTTCAACGTGGGCGTGGACATCTTCGGCGTGTCCAACTGGCTGCGCACCCTCAAGAGCATGCCCGCCCACTGGGAATCACGGCGCCAGGCGCTCTACCAGGAGGTGGGCAACCCCGAGACGCAGGAGGCGATGCTGCGCGAAATCTCCCCCCTGTTCCACGCGGAGAAGATTCGCCAGCCGCTGCTCGTCATCCAGGGCGCCAACGACCCGCGCGTGCTGCAGGCGGAGTCGGACGAAATCGTCCAGGCGGTGCGCAAGAGCAAGGTCCCCGTCGAGTACGTGCTCTTCCCCGACGAGGGCCACGGCTTCACCAAGAAGAAGAACGAGGAGGAGGCCTACTCCCGCACCCGCGCGTTCCTCGACCAGTACCTCAAGAAGCCCGCCAACGGCCCCACCAACTAGCCCCCCGCGTCCGGTGCGCGTCCGAAGCCGCGCGCACCGGCGCCTCCGCCTCCGCCTCGCGCGACGCCACGTCCCCGAGCGCCTCCAGCAGGGCCTCCATGGACGCGAAGCGCTGCTCGGGCCGCTTCTCCAGACACCGCCGCACCACCGCCTCCACCGCTTCCGGCACGGCCAGCTGGGGCCCCAGCTCCGAGAAGCGCGGAGGCATTTCCTTGTGGTGGGCGAAGACCAGCTCGAGCAGGTCGTCCGACTCGAAGGGCACCCGCCCCATCAGCATGTGGAAGAGCACCACGCCCAGCGAGTAGATGTCCCCGCGCGCGTCCGCCACGTGCCGCGCCCGCTCCGGCGCCATGTACGCGGGCGCGCCGAGCCCCGCGTCGCCCTCGGTCAGCTCCCGCACCGACAGCCGCGCCGACTCCGACATCACGGGCCGCGTGCGCCCGAAGCCGCGCAGCTTCACGTGCGCCCCCGCCTCCTCCACCAGGACGACGTTGCCCGGGGACACGTCCCCGTGCACCACGCCCCGCTGGTGCGCCTGACGCAGGGAGCGCCCCAGCGCCCGGGCCCACGCCACCGCCCGCGCCCACGGCAGCGGCCCCGAGGCGAGCACCTCTTGCAGCGTGCGCCCCTCCAGCCACTCCGTGGCCACGAACAGCGTCCCGTCCTCCAGCCGGCCCGCGTCCAGCACGGTGACGGTGTGGGGATGGGCGAGCCTGGCCGCGGCGCGGGCCTCCTGGAAGAAGCGGCGCGGGGCCTCCAGGTCCTCGAAGGGCGCGCCCAGCACGCGCAGCGCCACGGTGCGCTCCAGCGGGAGCTGGAGGGCCCGGTACACCCGCTGCGTGCCCGGACCCTCCAGCGGCGCCACCACCTGGAAACGGCCCTGCAACACCTGCCCGACGAGCGGGTCCGCGCCCCAGGCCGTGGGGGTGCTCGGGCTTGCCTGTCGGTCGGTGCGCATCATGAGGGGCCTCGCTCTTCGACGTGCTTCAGGCCCGGAGCGGGTTCACCGCCGCCGGGCACTCCCAATACGTGTACTCACAGGTCTCCAGGCGCTCATCGCAGGGGACCTTCACCACCGTCATCAGCTCGCACGGGTGACGAGGTGCTTCCGTCTCCCGCGCGCCTATCGCCCGTGCGTCCTCGCTCCGGACGGCCTTGGGAGCCTCGGGCGGAGCCACCACGGCCCGGCGCTCCGTCCTGCCCTTGCCATGCGCCGACACCGGCGCCTGGGCTTCCCGTCGTGCCTCTCCGGCGGGCAAATCCCCCGGCGGACAGGCTCCCGGCAGCAGCCCCGGCACGGTGCCCAGCACCGCGCCCAGGACATACAGCTTCCTGTTCATGTAACCCCCTTGCCGGCTCGAACCGCCGGCCACGCCCTACGACGCAGGCCAGTACCGGTTCGGCGGCAGGGACGTCACTAGCCGGGGGGTCTGACATTCCCGGCGCTTCTGGACAGGGTGGCCTTTGCCACCCGTCTTCGGGGGCAGGTGAAGCGTCGGGTATCGGAGTGTCACCGGCTGAGGCTAGGATGGCGCGCCTTCGGAGCCGTCACCGCCCATGCCATTCCAGATCACCGTTCACGCGCAGGACCGAATCCTCGAGGTCGTCTATCCCCCGCAGGTCACCTCGGCGGACCTCACCGAGTACCTCACGGAGGTGAAGAAGGCGATTGTCGGCTTCGCGGGGGAGTGGTCCGCGCTGGTGGACCAGTCCCAGTTGCGGGTGATGCCCACCGACGTGGTGGCCTCCATGGCGGCGCTCAACGCGTACGCGCAGTTGCACGGGATGAAGCGCTCGGCGCGGGTCGTCAGTGACGCCCCCTCCGGCCTGCAGGCGTGGCGGATGACGAAGCGGGCCATGCTCACCATCCCCACGCGCACCTTCGAGACGAAGCCGGAAGCCCTGGAGTGGCTGCGCAACCCCGAGGCGGACTGAAGCGCCCCACCCTGCGCGGCCCCGGCGTCTCCGGTAGAGTGTGAGCCCCGCCCGGCCTTGCGGGCGGGCCCGTTCCACTTCAGGAGTCGTCTCTTCATGCACCACATCCGGAATGGCGCCGCCCGGCAGCTCTTGGGCGCGCTCCTGTGTTCTGTCGCCGTCACCGCCTGTCAGCCGGTCCCCGAGTCCCCCACCGGTGAGCCCGAGGTTCCGGAGGAGACGGGCTCCGGCGAGAGCCCCGTGGTGTACGGCACGGATGACCGCTTCGACGTGTACGCGCACGCCAGCGCCACGCTGCGCCAGCGCGCCGAGCAGTCCACCGTGGCGCTGATGTCCCCGGACATGCTCGACACGTCCAACCCGGACGACGTCGGCTTCTACGCCTACACGCTGGGCGAGTACGAGAACCTGTGCACCAACCAGCGCTTCTGGAACGACCCGGCGGCCGCGTGGTGCTCGGGCACGCTCATCGACGATGACCTGGTGCTGACGGCGGGCCACTGCGTGGAGAACGCGGCCGACTGCGCCGACACGCGCTTCGTCTTCAACTACTACAACACGGGCGCCGACACCCTGCAGAAGGTGACGACGGCGGACATCTTCTCCTGCAAGGCCATCGTCACGCGGCGGCTGGACTCCGGCAGCGGCAGCACGAACCTCGACTACGCCATCATCCGGCTGGACCGCTCCGCCGCGCCGCGCTTCACCCCCGCGCCCGTGCGCTCGGGCAACACCGCGCTGACGGCGGGCGAGGGCGTGGCCGTCATCGGCTCGGGCAGCGGCATCCCCTTCAAGATTGATTCGGGCGGCAAGGTGCGCACCGCGCGCGCCAGCACCCTGGACTACTTCGTCGCCACCACGGACACCTTCGCGGGCAACTCCGGCTCGGGCGTCTACGAGACCGCCAACCACACGCTGGCGGGCATCCTGGTCCGCGGCGACGAGGACTACGTGCGCAGCGGGAGCTGCTACGTCGTCAACAACTGCCCGGAGACGGGCTGCGGGGGCGAGGAGATCACCTACGTCCAGCCCGCCATCACCGCGTTCTGCAAGGTGGCCACCAGCCAGCGCCTGTGCGGCACCACGCAGCCTCCGACGGGCGGCTCCACCTTCACCTTCTCCGCCCAGAACACCTACAGCGCCACGGTCAACACCACCAACAAGACGGTGGCGCTGACGGCGGGGCAGAAAATCACCGTGGGCACCTGCGGCGTGCCGGACGCGGCCGTCGTCGGTGACTCGTACCTGCGCCTGTTCGGCCCGAGCGGCCTGCAGGTCGCGGAGAACGACGACGCGTGCAACGGCCGGGGCTCCCAGCTGAGCTTCACCGCGACGGCGGCGGGCACCTACGAGGTCCGCGCCGGCTGCTACGACACCACCACCTGCTCGGGCACCGTGGCCTGGAAGCTCGAGGGCGGCGGCTCCACCCCCGCGCCCACCAGCGGCACGTTCGACTTCTCCGCCACCGCCACCAACAGCGCGCGCACGGGCACCACGAACCAGGACGTCACCCTCACCGCCGGCCAGTCGCTGTCCTTCGGCACCTGCTCGATGACGGGCGCCTCCGGCACCGGCGACACCTTCCTGCGCCTGTACAACAGCGCGGGCCAGCAGGTGACGAGCAACGACGACGCCTGCGGCTCGCTGTCCCACGCCACCTACACCGTGCCCGCGGGCGCGGGCGGGACGTACCAGATTCGCGCTGGCTGCTACGGCGCCACCACCTGCTCCGGCACGGTGGCCTGGACGCTCCGGTAGTCCCCGCTGACACACGTCACCTGACTCACCGGGGCGGGCGGTCCGTGGAAGACGGGCCGCCCGCTTCTGTCTTCGGGGCCACTTCCTCCACGCACGCCGGGCCAGCGGCCTGCCAGCCCCAGACACCGGGCCGTCCCGCCTGCTCAGGCCGCGCTTGACACACCGGAGGCCCGGGAATAACGCACGGCGACATGAGCACTGCCCGGTTCCCGCCGTCCCCGACGCGCCCGATTCTCAACGAGGGTCCGTTCCGCGCCCTGCTGCTGGAGAACATCCACCCGTCCGCGGAGGAGCTGCTGGCCGCCGAGGGCTTCCAGGTGGAGCGCGTCAGCTCCGCGCTCAAGCCGCTGGAGCTGGCCGAGCGGCTCAAGGGCGTGCACCTGCTGGGCATCCGCAGCAAGACGACGGTGCCCCCCGAGGCGCTGGTGCACGCGGAGGACCTGCTCGCCATCGGTGCCTTCTGCATCGGCACCAACCAGGTGGACCTGACGGCCGCCAACACGCACGGCATCCCCGTCTTCAACGCGCCCTTCAGCAACACGCGCAGCGTGGCGGAGATGGTCATCGCGGAAATCATCGTCCTCACGCGCCAGCTCTTCGACCGCAGCCGCGAGGTGCACACCGGCCAGTGGCGCAAGGTGGCCACCGGCAGCCACGAGGTGCGCGGCAAGACGCTGGGCATCGTCGGCTACGGCCACATCGGCTCGCAGCTGGGCGTGCTCGCCGAGTCGCTGGGCATGCGGGTGATGTACTTCGACGTGATGACGAAGCTGCCGTTGGGCAACTCGCGCTCGGTGGCGACGCTGGACGAGCTGCTCGCCGAGTCGGACTTCGTCACGCTGCACGTGCCGGCGCTGACGTCCACGCACATGATGATGGGGGCCGAGCAGCTCGCGAAGATGAAGCGGGGCGCGTGCCTCATCAACGCCAGCCGGGGCACGGTGGTGGACATCGCCGCGCTGGCGGCGGCGCTCAAGTCCAAGCACCTGGGCGGCGCGGCGGTGGACGTCTACCCGGAGGAGCCGGAGGGCAACTCGGACGGCTTCGTGACGGAGCTGCAGAACCTGCCCAACGTGGTGCTCACGCCGCACATCGGCGGCTCCACCGAGGAGGCGCAGGCGTCCATCGGCAAGGAGGTGGCCACCAGCCTCTCCAAGTTCTTCCGCACGGGCGCGACGACGGGCGCGGTGAACTTCCCCATGGTGGAGGCGCCGCTCATCCCCGGCACGCACCGCATCCTCAACGTGCACCGCAACATCCCGGGCGTGCTGCGCGACATCAACCGCATCGTCTCCGACCTGAACGCCAACATCCACGCCCAGGTCCTCAGCACCGACGCCAACATCGGCTACCTGGTGATGGACCTGGACCAGGACGTGTCGCGCCCGGTGTGTGACGCCATCGCGGGCCTCACCACCGACATCAAGACGCGCATCGTCTCCTGACCGCGCGCCGCGCCGCGCTCAGGCGTCCAGCACCTTCCCCGGGTTGAGCAGTCCCCGGGGGTCCAGGGTCCGCTTGAGCGCGCGCAAGAGCACCAGCTCCTCCTCCGAGCGCGAGTAGCCCAGGGAGTCCTTCTTCAACAGGCCGATGCCGTGCTCCGCGGAGATGCTGCCCGCGTGCTTCCTCACCAGCTCGAACAGGGTGGGGTCCGCCTGCTTCGTGTGGGCGAGGAACTCCGCCTTGTCCATGGCGTCCGGCTTCATCACGTTGACGTGCAGGTTGCCGTCGCCGATGTGGCCGAAGAGGCAGATCTCCCACCCCGGGTAGCGCGCCTGGAACACGGCCTCCAGCTCCGCGCAGAAGGCCTCCAGGCCCGCCACGGGCAGCGAGATGTCGTTCTTGTGGGGCAGGCCCGTGGCGGACAGGCTCTCGCTGATGCCCTCGCGCAGCGCCCACAGCTCCTGGGCCTGCGAGGCGCCCTGCGCCTGGGTGCCGTCCGTCACCAGCCCCCGCTCGAACAGCGAGCCCAGCCAGGCCTCCACCGCGGAGGCGTCACGCGCCTCGGCCTCCAGCAGCACGTAGCAGCCGCTGTCGGCCTCGAACGGTGAGCGCAGCTTGCGGTGGCGCTGCACGCGGGACAGGCAGCGGTCCGTGAAGAACTCGTAGGCGGAGATGACGAAGGCCGTCTGCTCGCGCGCGTCGCGGAACAGCCGCAGCACCGCGGCCACGTCCGGCACGGCGAAGAGGAAGACGTCCTGCTTGCCGGGCACCTGCGTCAGCTTGAGCGTGGCCTCGGTGATGACGCCCAGCGTGCCCTCGCTGCCGATGAAGAGCTGGCGCAAGTCCAGGCCGGTGTTGTTCTTCTCCAGCGCGCCGTTGAGCTCCAGCACGCGGCCCTCCGCCGTGACGACCTGCAGGCCCAGCACCCAGTTGCGGGTGAGGCCGTAGCGGATGACCTTCACCCCGCCCGCGTTGGTGGCGATGTTGCCGCCCACGGTGCTCGAGCCCTTGGAGGCGAAGTCCACCGGCCACGTCAGGCCGTGCTCGGCGCAGTGGCGGTGCACCGCCTCCGTCACCGCGCCCGCCTGCACGCGCACCGTGTTGCCGAGCAGGTCCACCGGCCCCATGCGCGCCATGCGCCGCAGGGACAGCACCAGCTCCCCCTTGGCCGCCACCGCGCCGCCCGCCAGGCCCGTGCGTCCGCCGGAGGGCACCACCGCCACGCCGTGCCGGTGGCAGAGGGCGAGCAGCCGGGCGACCTCGTCCGTGGTGCGGGGCAGCGCCACCGCGCTGGGGGCCGGGGTGTACACGCGCGTCCAGTCGCGGCCGTACTCCTTCAGCTCCTCGGGCTCCCGGGTGAGGAAGTCCTGGGGGAAGCCCTCGGCGAGGGCGGCGAGGAAGTCTGCGGGGAGCGCGGCGTCGGAGGACATGGGCCTCAGGCGTATTGCAGGCGCCCGCGTATGACAAGGCGCGCCGTGGGCCGCCGGTCGCCTGGAAGACCGGCGGGAAATCCCGGGGAAAGGCCAGGAAAATCCCCTCAAGGTGTATATGCGGCGGGGCTTCGTGCGCCCTGCCCACCCCCGTCCCAGGTTGCCCCACATGTCCCCGAGTCGAGTCCTCCGAAACCTCGTGCTGTCGACCGCGGCCGTGCTGCTGCCCTCGACGCTGGCCTGGAGCGAGACGCCCCAAGTGGACGTGCCCTACGTCTTCGAGACGGTGGACAGCTACGCCATCACGGAGGCCAACGTCATCGAGATACGGGGCGTGCTCCAGGGCGAGAGCGCCCCGCGGACCTTCGAGTTCGAGTTCTACTCCAACCCCGCGTACTACGACGCCAGCCAGCATGGCTCGCGGTGCGACCGGATGGCGCTGTTGGCCATGACGCGTCCGGGGCGCTACCTGCTCGAGCTGAAGGTCCAGCGATGGATTGGCGGACAGCCGTCCTGTCGCCTCACACGCCGCACGGCGCAGCCCACTCCCTGACCGCCAGGACGAGGAGCACTTCCATGCGCACGACGCGAGGCAGCTGGCTGCCGCTCGCGCTGGCCCTGACGACGCTCCACGTCGGCTGTGGCAGCGGACTGGAGAAGGGCGGCGAGGAGACACGACCGGACTCGGACGGTGACGGAGTCGTGGACGCGCAGGACTGCGCTCCGACGGACAGCCAGCGCTGGCACGAGCTATGGGGTTACGCGGACACGGACGGGGACGGCCGGGGGCATGGCCTCCGGGAGAGGGTCTGTGCCGCCCACGGCCTGCCTCCGGGCTGGACCGCGCAGGAGGGAGACTGCGCCCCGACGGACGCCAGCGCCTGGCGGAACGCCTCGGGGCTGTATCCGGACTCCGACTTGGACGGGGCCACGGGTCCTGGCCCCGTGAGCGCCTGCGTAGGGGACCTCCTCCTGCGCTACCGCGAGCAGCCGGGGCCGCCGGACTGCGATGACCAGGACGGGCGCTACCAGGAGTCCACCGTGGTCTACGCCGACGTGGACGGGGACGGCGTGGGAGATGGCGCTGCCCCCCTCACCGTCTGCGCCAGGAAGCCTCCGCCCGAGGGCTACGCGAGCGTCACCGGTGACTGCGCGCCCGAGGACCCGCTGCGCGGCGTGACCCGCGACTACCTCTACCGGGACCAGGACCGGGACGGGATGGGCGTGGAGACCTTCGGACAGCTCTGCCTGGGCCGCGACGAGCCGCTGCCCGCGGGGTACCTGGACGCCTGGATTCCCGCGGACTGCGACGACACGGATGCGACGAAGTACCGGATGGCCGAGTTCTTCGTGGACACGGATGGGGACGGGTTCGGCGCGGGCCTGGGCGTGTCCTCCTGCACGGGCCACACGCCGCCCGCCGGCCACAGCTTCGTCAGCGGCGACTGCGCGCCCGAGGACGCCGAGCGCTGGCGGCGGTTCGACTACACCTACCGCGACGCGGACGGTGATGGAGACACGGTGTGGTCTCCCGGGAACGTCTGCGGCGGCGCCCAGCTTCCGCCGGGCTACCTCACCACCGGGCAGGGCGACGACTGCGATGACCGGGATGCCACGGTGCGCGTGCGCTGGGAGCTCTACCGGGACGCGGATGGAGACGGCGTGGGCGTGGGCCCCAGGAGCTTCGTGTGCGCGGGCACCACGCGGCCCACGGGCTACGCGGCGACGGGCGAGGACTGCGCGGACGACGACGCCGCGCGGTGGCAATGGCTGTCCTATGCCTATCGGGACGTGGATGGTGACAAGTACACCGTGGCCGCCCCGGGCCAGCTCTGCGCGGGCGAGGCGCTGCCCGCCGGCTACCTCAACTTCTCCGTGGGCCCGGACTGCGACGACATGAACGCGTCGGTGCACAAGACGCTGCGCACGTGGCCGGACCTGGATGGGGACGGCGTGGGCGCGGGCGTCGCGGAGGACCAGTGCACGAACGGGCAGACGCCCGCGAACAGGTCGCTTCTGGGGAGCGACTGCGCGGACGACGACTCAAGTCGCTGGATGAGCCATTCGTATCGGCACGTGGACCGCGACGGGGACGGCTTCACCACGCCCGAGGCTGGAGCGCTCTGCGCCGCCGCCACGCTCCCCGCGCCCTACTTCATCCAGGCCACGGGCAATGACTGCGATGACGCGAACGCGGCGCTCATCCGCTGGGCCGTGCTGTACCCGGACAACGACGGCGACGGCGTGGGCACCGAGCCCCGACGCATCCTGTGCATCGGCACCACCGTGCCTCCGGGCCTGTCCATCTTCGGCGACGACCCGAACGACCATGACCCGTCGACGATGACGGACCCCGAGCACGAGGCACTCGAGACCTTCATCCTCGACTTCTGAAGAACATTCCCTCGTGTGACATCGGACGAACGCTCGTCCGGTGCCGGAGCGGGACACAGCGACCATCAAGCCCTTGCATTCATGCGAGGGCGGGTCCATTGTGTTTGACGGCGCGGGCAACCGCGCTGTCCATGACCTCCTCCTACTGACACCTCCGCTCCTCGAAGCGCACCTCGCCCTCGGCTCTCTCGAGTCCGTGCGGGCGTCGAACGTGCTCGGCGTGAGTCCACGCGGACAGCGGAGTGTTCCCCAGGAATCCAGAGCATGCGCCACGAGCCCTCGCGGCCCGTGACGTGTCCCTTCCCTGTCCCACCGCGGCCTTCCGGCGCGGAGCGCCACCCGTGCGCGCGGCGGGACCCAGCCACTCCCGAGGTCTTCGTATGCAATCCCAGACGCGCAAGCTCACCTACCACGTCGCCACCACCCTCGACGGCTACATCGCCCGCGAGGACGACTCCTTCGACTGCTTCGTCTTCGAAGGCGACCACGCCACCGAGTACATGGCCACGCTGCGGCACGACTACGACACGGTGCTGATGGGCCGCCGGACGTATGACGTCGGCCTGAAGTTCAAGGTCACCGACCCCTACCCGTACCTGGAGACGTTCGTCGTCTCACGCAGCATGAAGGAGACGCCGAATCCCCGGGTGAAGCTCATCTCGGACGACGTCGTCGGCGCGGTGCGCGCGCTGAAGGCGAAGGAGGGCAAGGGCATCTACCTGTCGGGCGGTGGCGCCCTGGCCGCGCAGCTCTTCGCCGCGGGGCTGGTGGACGAGGTGCTCGTCAAGCTCAACCCGCGGCTGCTCGGCTCGGGCATCCCGCTGGTGTCCAGGCTGGACCGGCAGCTCAACCTGGAGCTGCGCTCGACCAAGGTCTACCAGAACGGCGTGGTGCTGCTGCGGTACGACGTCCAGCGCTGAGCGCGTGACGCACGCGAGGCACCCGAAGTGGGCCTGCTCACTTCGGGTGGCCTCCGCCCTCCGGCCAGAAGCCCAGCACCTTCTCCGTCGCGCCCAGCGAGGACCACTCCACCTGTCCGCTGAGCACCCGATGTCCGTGGGAGAGCGTCAGTCGCTTCCACAGCGGCACATCGCCGCGTCGCGAGGTCTCCCAGGCCGACCAGCTCACGCCCCCGGTGGCCTCCACCACGCGCGCCAGCACCCCGTCGAGCTCCGAGTCGGGCAGCCAGCGCAGTGAGTCCAACACCCAGTTCACCTCGGCCTGGATGGCGCTCGGCCGCCCCAGCACCGTGGCGAGCGCCCGGGGGCCCTGGCCATTGGGGACGAAGGACACGCCGCTCGGCCGCAGCACCGCCCAGCCCGAGCGCCCCTGCCCATCCTCTCGCAGCGTCGCCGGATAGAGGACCGCGTTCTCCAGCCGCACTCCAGAGCGCGCCAGCCCTCGCAGCGGAGCCTGAGTGTGCAGCTCGAGCAGCGTGGCGACCAGGTTGGCCTCCATCAGGTAGGGCACCGTGACGCCCGGCGTCCCATCCACCTTCAAGGAGAACAACCTGCCCACCTGGATTCCGCCCGGCGCGATGGAGGACAGGGGCACCGACACGGCCTCGCCGAACACCGGCGTCCACATGAGCCGCTCGTTCGTCATCGTGAGCCAGCCGGAGCGCAGCAGCATCATGACCATCGGGACGACGAGGAGCGCCATCAACAACCAGCCCCCCACCGGACGCCCATCCACCGGCAGGAAGTAGCTGAGCGCCGACACACCCAGCAGCGCCAGCGCCAGCGAGGACCAGCGCAGCGGTGTCTGACGGACAGGCACGGAGCCGGAGCGCTGCGTCTGGAAGAGCAGCACCTCGCCCTCCTGGAGGTTCTGGGACACCTGCTGTTTCGCCAGCGTGTCCAGCCGGCGCAGCTCCGTTGCCAGCGCGATGGGGCCGGACACGAACGCGTGGCGGGACAGCCGCCGACGCACCAGCGGCGCCAGCCGCCTCGAGCGCGCGTCAAGCTCGCGCAGCACGCGCATCAGGGGCAGCGACTCGGGCCAGGCCTCGCGCTCGGCGCGGCGCTTCGCGTGCTCCAGGGCCTCCGTGACGCGGGGCTGTTGCTCCAGCCACTCCTCGACGAGCGTGGGCTTCGCGCGCAGCTTGCGCTTCCAGGCGCGGCTGCGCAGCGCGGACTCCAACACGGTGGTGTGCGCGTGCGCGGACTCCAGCACCTCCGCGCGGCCCTCCAGTTGGAGACGCACGTCCTCGGAGGTGGGGCCTTCGCGAGGCGCCCGCTTGGCGAGGTCTTGTCGGGACATGGCTTCGGGGGAGGTTACCGGGTCGGCACGCGGGATGCCCAGGCGTGGAGGCGCGCGAGGACGGCGCTCCGCTCCTTCGCGCCGGGCGTGCCCACGAGCGCCTCTTCGCCACGCACCAGGTGGACCTCCCGTGCGCCTTCGACACCTGGAGCCACGGACCTCCCGGTGCACGCCGGGCACGAGGCGCGCCATACGACGCACGGCTCGGGCATCGAACGCTCAGCCGATTCGCCCACCCTCAGGCAAAGCGGGGCAGGCCCCTCGGGCCATCACTCACCTCGTTGCTCCCGCTCGAGCCGGCGCATCTGCGCCCACAGGCGCAGCTCGTGCGCGGCGTCCTCGTCGTCGGTGTCCCTCGACGAAGCGGTGGGGTACCCCGCTTCTTCCTGGACGGGATGCGCCGCCTGCCTCGGCTCTTCCTGACCGCTCTCGTCCGGCCACGTCTCCGTCCTCCCGGGAGTCGTCCGAGGCCCGCTCGCGACGTGCGGCTCGCGAGGCACCGGCTCCGCGTATACGGGCGCAGCCTCGGCAGCAGACCGGCGCGGAATCCACAGCTCTGCCGTGGAACGGGCACGAGGCGCGGCCACGGCGCCCTGGACGCCGGAGGCCTGGGACGCGGAGATGCCCTGCGGCAGCCCCGACGAGCTGAGCCCATCGTCGTTGTCCAGCTCCCCCAGCGGCGGCACACACACCTCCGAGGGAGACACCGGCGTGGATTCGACGCGCACCGGATTGGGGAACGGCGCGCCCCGCAGCATCAGCGGGACAGGCGTCGTGGGCCCCTCCACGGGCAGCGGCGCGGGCTCCGACTCAATGGGCGCGTGCGGCGGCGACGCGAAGGGATGGGCCCAGGCCCCCTGCGCCCCGGCCCCCCCGGGAGCCGCCACCTCGGTGGAGGCTCCCGGGGGCGAGGTACTCACGGGCGGCGGAGAAGCCCCTCCCTCACGCCACATCGGCGCGGGGTTCCCTGCCGTGGCGAGGGACTCGACCCGACGGGACAGACGCGGAGCAGGAGGCCGCGTGCGGATGGAGGGCGACATCGCGGGAGGTGGAAGGGGACGCCGAGGCTCCGGGTCCATCGCGTTGTCCGAGAGCATCATGCGCGCGCGAGAGGACAGATGCGCGTCACTCAAGGGCGGCGCGGGCAGCTCGTCCGTCATCCCCTCGACCAGGTGGGGCGCGACCTTGCGCACCCGCGCCACCCAGTCCGCCGGAGGCCCCATGGCGCGCCGAGCCTGGACGTCCCGCAGCCAGTGCTCCGGCGGCCCCACGCTCACCGCGGGCGCCGTCACCATCGTGATGGAAGCCAGGGGCATCGGTGGCCCCCGGGGCGCGATGATGGGCGGCCCGTGGTTCGCGGGACAGGCGCGCTCCGGAGTCAACCGCGCCTGGGAGAGCGCCGCGGCGAAGTCCGCCTCCTCCTCGGAGAGCACCGCCCGCGCCCAGTCCTTCATCCGCCGGGCGACGGAGCGCAGCCACCCACCGGACACCTGTCCTCGCGCGCGGTCAACCACGGGTGATGGACTCGAAGACGAGGGTGAGTGAGTCGACGGCGATCTGCTGTCCGAGCACGTCCAGCGGAGCCGCCCGCCACTTCTTCGGCCAGGCCTCGTTGAGGTCCCACCGCAGCTTCTGCGTCATCCCATCCCCCTCCAGCAACAGCACGGAGACGTTCTTGCGCGACGGCCCCCCGTTCATCGACGCGAGGAACCAGTTCCACAGCTCCGGGGACTGCGTGACGCCGTAGCGCAGCGTCAAATCCCCGTGCATCACGGGCCCCGCGAGCCGCTCACGGGGATGCGGCGTGATGACCTCCACCTCCAGGTCGGTGCACTGGGTGAAGTGCCCCTCGTTCACCCCGTCGATGAGCAGCTTGAAGTTGTACGCGCGGAACGGGTCCACGCGCGTGCCCGCCCCCTGCCGCGATGGGGCCACCCCGGTCGCCTTGGCATCAGCCATGGGTCACCTCCTCCACTTCGTCGAGGGCGCTCGGCACGTCAGTCCTCCTTCAGCGGCAAGCGGGTGGGCAGCGGTTGGGGCTCGGCGGCCGGCGCCTCCGCGGGTTCCAACTGGGTGACGACGGGGAAGCGCACGCGGTGCACCACGGGCACGGGCCGCTCGCGTCGGACCGGCAGGCGCAGCCGGAAGCCGGGGCGCGGAGGCACGCGCAGCCCCGCCCAGAGCGTGGCGGGCACGGGCGTCAGGTCCACGTCGAACTCCGCCTCCTCCATCGCGGAGAAGACCAGCTCGCCGAGCAGCCGGTGCGCCTGTTCGGGAGACTCCGCGCCGGCGGTGACCAGGTAGCAGACCGAGAACTGCGGCGGCCCCCGGCGTCCACCCCGCGCGGGAGGCGCGGGCCCCAGCTCCAGCAGGTACAGACACACTCCGCGCTCGATGGCCTCCCGGTCCGGGACGCCGAGGAACACGGGCGCTTCGCCGGCGACGCGGCTCACCCATGCCTTCAAGCGTTGATCGACTTCGTCGATCATCCGGTCCCCCCAGGTCCTGGGCCGGCCTCCACGGAGCCTGTGAGCTCCGTGATATCCGGGCTCGCAAGGTCGCACCGACCGAGGGGCACCGGAAGTGCTCCCGGGGACAGCGCCGACGTCGCGAGCCCAACAGGCCCCCAGCTACGACACCCGCTTCGTCCGGCGGAGCACACGCGCGATGCACACGAATGAACCCACGACAAGTAGGCCCGGGGCGTACCTTCGACGCCATGGGCCGCACCCGGTGTCCATGGATGCGCGCGCATCGCGTCCTATCGTGGACCGCCTCGAAAGAACTCATGCCGCGCGCCCTCCTGCTGACCCTGCTGCTCGCCACGCTCGCGAAAGCCACACCCGCCGAGTTCGCGTCCCCCACGTCCGAATCCCCCGAGGCGCTCGCGAAGGCGATGCCCGTGCTCGCCAGGGCCCTGCTGAAGGACCCTCCGGACGAGGATCTGGCCACCCGACTGGGCCAGCGCTTCCGGTTCCAGATGGTGTCAGGTGACTTCGCGGGCGCGGTCGCGTCCATCCGCGAGCTCCGGCCCCTGTTGGAGGCGAACGCGGCGACGCAGGGCATCACCTTCCTGCAGTACGAGGCCCACGCGCTGGCGAAGCAGGCCCAGGCCGAGCGCGGGACGCCGTACGCCGACGCGCTGCGCGAGGCGTTCGACCAGACCTTCGGCGCGCTGGAGGACCGGGTCGCGCTCGATGCGCGAGGGATGTTCCTCTTCGACCTGGAGCGGGCGCGACGGGAGCTGGACACCCGACTCGCCGAGGCGCGCAAGGCGGGGCGGCTGACACGAGCCCAGGCGGTGGAGCTGGTGCGTCACTACCAGGTCCATCAGGTGTTCCAGGAGCTCTTGCCCGCGAGCGAGCCCCTGTGGACCCGGGACGAGGCGCGCCGCTACGTCATCGAGGAGGACGTCCTGGTGCCCACGCCCGACGGGGCACAGGTGTCCGTGACCATCGCGCGTCCCCGGAAGACCCAGGTGCCGCTGCCCACGGCGATGTCGTTCACCATCTACGCCAACACCTTCAACAAGCAGGAGGCGGTGCGCTCGGCGGCGCATGGCTTCGCGGGGGTGACGGCGCTCACGCGAGGCAAGCGCAACAGTCCCGAGGCACCGGTGCCCTTCGAGCATGACGGGGACGACGCCATCGCCGTCATCGACTGGGTGAGCCGCCAGCCGTGGAGCGATGGGCAGGTGGGGATGTTCGGGGGGAGCTACGAGGGCTTCACGCAGTGGTCCGCGGCGAAGCGAGGGCACCCGGCGCTCAAGGCCATCATGCCGTCGGTGCCGGTGGCGCCGGGCATCGACGTGCCGATGCAGGGCAACGTCTTCCAGGGCTTCTTCTACCGCTGGCCGCGCTACGTCACGCTCGACAAGGGCCTGGCGGACGCGGACTACTTCGACGGAGCGCGGTGGGATGCGCTCCACGAGCGCTGGTACACGAGCGGCGAGCCCTATCGCGCGCTGGAGCGGCTGGACGGGCGTCCCAACCCCTTCTTCCAGCGCTGGCTGGAGCACCCGACGTACGACGCGTACTGGCGGAAGATGATTCCGTACCGTCAGGAGTTCGCGCGCATCCGCATCCCCGTGCTCACCACGACGGGCTACTACGACGGCTGTTCGTTGAGCGCGATGTACTACCTCACCGAGCACCTGAGGCACGCGCCGGACGCTCGCCACTACTTCGTCATCGGGCCGTATGACCACATGGGCGGGCAGCACGCGTCGAGCGACGAGCTGATGGGCTATCGCATCGACCCCGTGGCCCGACTGGACGTGCATGCGCTGCGCTACCAATGGCTGGAGCACGTGCTGAGACAGGGGCCGCTGCCCGCGTTGCTGAAGGACCGCGTCAACTACCAGGTGATGGGGGCGAACACGTGGAAGCACGCGCCGGACCTGGCGCGTGTGAGCAACGGCGCGGTGGAGCTGTTCCTCGCGCCCTCGACCACGGGCGCTCCGCACCGGCTGACGGCAGCGCCGCCCACGGCGAGCACCCGGCAACGGCTGCGTGTGGACTTCAAGGACCGCTCGCCAGGGCCGCACTACGAGCCGTCGGACATCGTGTCCACGACGTTCGAGGCGCCGCGCGACGGCTTCGTCTACGTCGGCGAGCCGCTGACGCAAGCCCTGGAGGTGAGCGGGCTGTTCGCCGGGCGGCTCGACTTCATCACCAACAAGAAGGACTTCGACTTCTACGTGGTGCTCTACGAGCGCACGGCGAAGGGGGAGTACGTGTATCTGTCCTATGTGCTCCAGCGCGCCAGCCACGTGGCGGAGCGCGAGCAGCGGCGGCTGCTCGTTCCAGGCAAGCGCCAGCGCCTGACGTTCCAGAGCGGACGGATGACCAGCCGCAGGCTCGAGGTGGGGAGCCAGGTGGTCGCGGTGGTCGCCATCAACAAGCACGCGCAATCCCAGCTCAACCTGGGCACGGGCAAGGACGTCAGCGACGAGCGCCTCGCGGACGCGAAGACGCCCCTCGAAATCACCTTTCTCCCGGGCAGCCGGCTCACCCTGCCCGTGTGGAGGCCGCCCGCGCCCTGAGCCCTCGGGCGCTCACGGCCGCCTCGCCTCGCCCGTGGCCCGCTGGGACGTCGACGCATCATGCCGCGCCCGCCACTGCCGCACCTCGCGCGCCAGCGCCTCCGTCGTCCGGGGCGCCTTGCGCAGCGCCTCCTCGGCCTGCCTCGCGAGCGTCCTCGCCTGCTCGCGCGAGCCGTCCGAATCCCACGTCGCCCGGGCCAGCGAGAACAGCGCCTTGGCCCGGTCCGCCGGAGTCACCTGCGCCTTGCCCGCCAGGAGCACCGCCTCCTGGAGCGTCGCGAGCGCCGCGCGCGGCCCCTCCAGCCTGCGCTTCGCCTCCGCCAGCAGCGTCAGCGTCGACACCAGCTTGGGGTGCTCGGGCCCAAGGCCCTTGCGCCGCATCGCGAGCGCCCGCTCGAACCCCGCGTGCGCCGCGCCCAGCCGCCCCTCCGCCAGGTCCGCCTTCGCCAGGTTCTGCAACACCGAGGCGACCCGCGGATGCTCCGGCCCCAGCGACTTCTCCCACAGCCCACGCGCCAGTTGCAGCAGCGGCCGCGCCTTCCCAGGCTCCCCCAGGTCCAACATCACCGAGGCCAGGTTGTTGTACGTCAGCGCCAGGTCGGGGTGCTCCGACCCCAGCAACCGACGTTGCACGGCCAGCGCCTCCCCATAGGACTTCTGCGCCAGCCGCGACTCGCCCAGGTCCGCGTACGCGGTGCCCATGCTCGTGAGCACCGAGGCCACCCGCGGGTGCGTGTCCCCGTGCACCGCCAGCAGCGCGGGCATCGCCTCCTCGTAGCGCGCCAGCGCCTCCGTGAGCTTGCCCTGGAGCTGGAGCGCGTCCCCCAGGTTGACGCGCACCATGTTCGTCGACGAATGCGCCACCCCCAGGCGCCGCTCCCCCAGCGACAACGCCTCCTCGTAGCGCGCCACCGCCTCCTCCACCCGCCCCTGCAGCCGCAGCGCCGTGGCCACGTTGTTGAGGTGGCTGACACACACCGGATGCTCGCGGCCGTACGCGCGCTGCTGCAGCTCCAACGCGCGCTCGTAGTAACCGCGCGCCTCCTCGTAGTGCCCCTGGAGGTTGAGAATCAGCCCCAGCGCCGTGAGCGGCGCGTCCAGCCGCGGGGACTCGGGCCCATGCGCCTGCTCGAACAGCTCCAGCGCGCGGCGGAAGTCCTCCTGCGCGCGGACAGCCTCGCCCTTGCGATGGAACAGGTGCCCCCGGAACAAATGCAGCTCTCCAGCCGCCCCGGGCGCCTGCCGGATGTCCAGCCGCTCCAGCGTCGCCTCCGCCAGCCGCACGGCCCGCTCCGCCTCCGCGTAGCGCGCATGCCCCTGGAGCTCCGAGTCCGCCAGCCCCATGAGCGCGCGGACCATCAGGTCATCGTCCCGCCCCGCCAGGGCCGCCAGCTGCGCCGCGTCGAAGACCGCCGCGGCCTCGGTGAAGCGCGCATGCGCCTTCTCCACCAACCCCAGCAGGAACAGCGCCGACGCCTCCATCGGCCGATACCCCGTCTGCCGCACGGCCTGGAGCACCTCCTCCGCCACCTGCCGCGCCCGCGCGTGCTGCCCCGCCTCCTGCAACGCCATGCCCTCCGCCAGCCGCGCCTGCAAACCCTGCAATCGCTGACGCACCACCGGGTCCTCGGGCAGCGGCACCACGCTGGCCAGCGCCTCCCGGTCCGCGCAGGGCAGCAGGTCCGGCAGCGCGTGCGCCGCCTGGGGCGCGCGCTCCAGCACCGCCGCGTCCCCTTGCAGCATCAGCGTCACCGACGCGCGCAGCGCCTCGCGCCGCCGGTCCAGACACATGCCCCGCAAATCCAACATCCGCCCGGACTGCTCACCGCGCACGTGCGTGGCCTCGCACGAGTCCCGCTCCATCCGGGCAATCGCCTCCGCGTACGCATCCAGCCGCCGCGCCGTCGCGCCGAAGCCCTCCTGGGCCAATGGCAGACCCGACGCGGTGAAGACCGCCTCCAGCTGGCCGCGCAGCGCCTGGGCGCCGATGTGCTCAACTTCGATGCCTCGACCTCGTCCACCCGCAAGGGCGAAACCGCCTGCGATACGCTGCGCAACCTGGAAG
>NZ_SRLW01000087.1:0-33172 GCF_006518215.1 Myxococcus sp. AB025B | reverse complement strand
AGCCGGCGCCGTGCCACGCGTCCCCCCACCCAGCCAGCTCCGCGCCGCGTCCGGCGCAGGCTGCCTGCCCAGCGTCCGCGCGAGCACGAACAGCGCGAACCGCCACCGCGAACGCCCTCGCTTCGTGGCCTGTTCATCTCCCGCGCACCACCGCCGCAGCGTCTCGAATCCCCACTCCGTCCCCAGCCGCATGATGGGACGGAAGAGCACCGCATCGAGCACCTCGCCCAGCACCCCATGCCGCGTCTGGTAGTCGAACACCGTCTTGAAGAACGTCCCCTCGGGACGGCGCTCGTACAGCCACACCCCGCGCCCCCGCAGGATGGGGCTGCGCCAGTCCTCCGAGCCGAACTCGAACGTCGAGCGCACGTTCGGCGTGTTCGCCAGGTAGCGCCCCCACCCCACGATTTCGAGCCCGAAGCCCAGGTGCGTCCGGTAGTCCATCCAGTGGAACCCCCGCGCGTCCTGCTCCGGCAGATACCGGATGGAGGTGAAGCGCACGTCCCAGGCCACATGCAGCGCCGGCTCCTGCGTCCGCTCCCACACCACCTCCACCGGCGCGGGGATGAGCACCTCCGCGACAATCCTTTGGAGCGCAGGTCGACGTGTTGGCACGGCCGCTTTCCGCATCGCCCACCACTGGGCCGCGTCCCGGGTGAAGGTGATGAGCGCCGTCACCCCCATCACCGTCATCAGCGCGCGCAGCGCCACCGGCACGTCGGCCGGCTCCCACCGCACCCCCGTGGGCAGCAGCCGGTCCCCCCACACCGCCTGGAACGTGGCCATGAGGTACAGCCCCACCAGCACGCTCAACACCACGTGCGCGAAGTACTCCCCCCGGGGCAGGCCCCCCTGCGGCGCGCGGCTGTCCTTCTCCTCCCAGACGTCCGCGAAGGCGACCCCGACGTCCACCGCGTACAGCACGACCAGCGCCCCCAGCGCCCACCCCTGGAAGCGCACGTGCGGCACCCAGAGGAGCTGCAGCGCGTAGATGAGGTGCCGCGCCGTGTGCCAGAAGACCTCCCGCTGGCACTCGGCGCGCTCGTGCAGCCGGCCGCGCCAGTGGTGGAAGTAGACGACGTCGAAGGCTCCCAACAATCCGATGACGAGCAGCAGGTAGAAGGCGACGTGCATGCCCACGCTCCGGTGCAACGCCGTGGCCAGGGCCACCCGCCCTCGCAAACCTCGGAAACGTCAGGGATTCAGAGGATTCAAAGCGCAGGTCCGTCAACGCCGTGGACAGCGCCGACAACGGGCGTTGTCGTCCCCAACTTCTCCACAACGCTTCCGGGTGTGGGCGGCCTTCACCCGGACTCCGTGCCGGCGCGTCATGAACTGCGCTTCAGGTGTCGGCGGTCCGCTGGCCGCGTCGCCAGAGAGGGTCCGGGCCCGCTGTCAATCACCGACCTGGGGTTTCCGCGCGATTTTCCCGGACGGAGGGTGAACGAGGGCCCGTTCAGCGCCCGTCCTGTCACGACACCCCCCGCGTCACCGACCCTGCGGGTGGACATGCCGCGCGTACCCGATATTCTTCGCCCCATCGTTGCGTTGAAAGACGTGGACGTGTTCCACCTTGCCCACGCGAGGCCTGACCGGAAATGCCCCCCTGGGTTCCGGCGCTGGTGTGGAAGGAGTGCGGTTGCCCGGACGACCTTGGAGGTCCGGCGTGCGGCGGCTCCGTTGCAGTGTGGGGGGTCTGCTCGGGCCCCGGGGGGAAGAGATTTCCCTGGGGCCCGAGTCACCTCGTCCCTGCCTACGGCCGCGCCTTCGCCGTGCCCGCGGGCGCCTTCGCCACGAAGGCCTCCAGCCAGGTCACCTCGTCGCGGGTGATTTCCATCAGCAGCTCCTCCGTCAACGCCGCCACCGGCCAGCGCTCCAGCGCCGTCTGGTTGAACGTCTTCAGGGTCTGCTCCAGCGCCTCGATTTGCTTCAGCGTCAGCGCCCGGCCCGCCTCGTCCCCCATGTCCTGCGCCCCGCCGCGCACCAGCTGGAAGCCCGCCATCCGCTCCACCAACGTGGGCTGCCGCACCAGGCTGGCGCCGATGTCCCGGGTGATGCGACCCAGGCGCTTGAGCCCCTCGGGTGACAGCGCGCCCCGCGTGCCCACGTTGCGCGTGCGCAGAATCCACGTGCCCCGCTCGCCCAGCACGCGCTTGGACACCGCCATCGCCGCCGCGCTGGCGTCCGGCACCCCCACCTCGCGCAGCAGCTCGCGCGAGCGCACGTAGCCGTCGTGGAAGGACGTCTCCCGCCAGGCCGGCAGCGTGGACAGCTTCTCCAGCGCGTCGATCTCCGCCGCCGTCAGCTCGCTGCCGGACTCCGTGTCACCCAGCAGCAGCAACAGCTGCAGCTGCATCGAGCGCGGGTGCGCCCGGACCAGCGCCTCCAGCTTCTCGCGGAAGATGGTCCGCGCCCGCTCGTGCTCGGACTCCGGCAGCGCCTCGCCGCGCAGCGCGTCCCGCACCGCCACGTAGAGGTCCGGGTCCTCCAGCCGGGGCACCTGGTTCAAGAGGAACAGGGCCTGCTCCGGCTCCAGCTCGCGCGTGGCCAGCGCCAGCCTCAACCGGGTGTCGTCGGACGTGGCGCGCGCCCACGCGGCCTTCTCCCAGTCCGCCAGGGCCGGGTCCGGCGGCAGGGGCGTGGCTCCCGGCAACAGCTCGCTCTGCCGGAAGTCGGGGCGGCCCAGCTTGTCCCACGCGTCGCGGAAGGCCTGCTGCCAGGTGCCGGCGTCGGGCGCGCGCCGTCGCTCCCGCAGCGCCTCCAGCAGCGCCACCTCGGGGCTCCCAGGCGCCTGGGCCTTCAGGCGCTCCAGGACCTCGGCGGCTTCCGGGTCATTGCCCTCCTGCAGCGCCAGACACACGTGCACCAGCAGCGCGGGCGCGAAGCTCGGGGCGAGCATCATCGCCTCGCCGAGCGACTCGCGGGCCTTCTTCGAGTCACCACTGGCGGCGAAGCGCGCGGCCCGGTCCGTGTGGCGGAGGACCTCCGGCGACGCGGTGTACTTCACGGCGCGCGGGCCCTTGGGCACGGGGAGCTCCGGGTGCGCATGCCCGTCATGCGGCCCGTGCTCGTCATGTGCGTGGCTCGGCGCGCGGGCGCTCCGGACATAGAAGGCGCCTCCCGCGGCCAGCGCCACCACCAGCCCCACGCCACTCCACACCGCGGCTCTGCGTCCCGAGGTGCCCTGCGAGGAAGGAGGAGGAATCGGGTCCGTCATGGCGCGGCTTCTCCGGGGGAGGGGGAGGCCGCATTCCAATCGGCCCCGCCCCGTCGGAGCAAGGTGGCCCTCTTTCCCAGGTGGGAGTGTCCTTCCCTACCCAGGTGGAAGACGCCGCGCTTCGTGCGGGCGCAAGGCCCGCCGTGCCTCAGTCCTTCGCGTAGAGGACGCGGCTGCCGCCGCTGGCCTGGACCTGGGTGCGGTCGGGACGGGAGACGCACTTCACGGTGGTGCCGCCGCTGGCCTGGACCTCAAGGCTCTCTGACGGGTCCGCCTCCACCTGCGCGCCGCCGCTGGCCTCCACCTCCAAATCCTTCAGGCCCGCGAGCTTCATCGCCTTGACCACCGCCCCGCCGCTGGCCTCGATGTCCAGCTGCTTCGCGCGTCCCTCCAGTTGGACGGTGCCCCCGCCGCTGGCCTCCAGGTCCAGCTTGCGCGTGTCGATGCCCCGCAGGTCGATGGTGGCGCCGCCGCTGGCCTCGATGGAGAAGTCCTCCGAGGTGGCCACCTCACCCTGCGCCGAGCCGCCGCCGCTGACGGAGACCTCCTCCAGCCGGGGCACGGTGATGAAGAGGCGAACCTTGCCGCCGTTGAACGCGTCGCGGAGGCCCTTGCGCTCCACCTTCGTGGCGAGCTCACCGTCTTCCACCTCCAGCTCCAGGCGGGACAGCAGGTCCGCGGGGCCCTCGACGCGCACGGACCTGGGGCCGACCTTGAGCTCGGCCTTGATGCCGTGGCCCACCTCGATGCTGTGGAAGTCGGGGACGTCCCGCGTCTGCGCGTCCCCGGCCCAGGCGGCTCCGGCGAACATCATCAGGGGGACGAGCAGGGACATCCGGGCGGTCTTCATGGCGTGCTCCCAAAGGGCCGTGGAGCCCGGCAGGGGCCCCGTCATGCCGGGCTACGCACCATGCCGGGAACGATTGCTACTGACGGGACAACATCTCGAGCGGCACCCTCATGGAGGTGGTGTCGCCGGGCTTGATTTCGACCGTCAGCTTGAGTGCCCTGCCTTCCTCGTCCACCAGCTTCAGGGTGTGCTTGCCCGAGGGCACGTTCACCTTGAACAGCGGCGTCTCGCCCAGTGGCTGCCCGCCCAGGAACACCTGGGCCCGGGGCTCGGTGCTCAGCGTGAGGAAGCCCGGCTCGCCGGTGGCCAGGGGAGCGGAGTCCCGGGGCTGGGTGCGCTTGTTGGGGGTGCGCGGCGCCTTGGCGCGCGGCGAGGACTTCTCCTCCTCGTCCACCGGGGTGGCGGTCTCCGCGACCTGTGTCTCGGCGGGAGCCTCCGGCGCGGCCTCTTCCGGCGCGGAAGCGGGGGACCCCACCGGTTCGGGCTGCGGCTCCACGGGCCTGCCGGCGAGGGCACCCTGGGTGGGAGCGCTCTCCACCTTGGGTGGGGGCCCGGGCGTCTTCACCTGCGCTGGAGGCAGCGGCGTCACGCGGGGCGCGAGCCCCAGGAGGGGCCGTACCCGGTTGGAGACGACTCCACCGTCGAGTCCCAGTCCCACCACGACGGTCCCCACCGCGAGCAGCACCAGCACGGTGGCCAGGACCTTGAGGCCGACCCGGGAGCGCGCCGCGGGGACGCCGTTCAGCGTGTGGACATGGGAGTCGCTGTCCTCGGCCTCCGCGAGTGGGGGGGGCCGCCGGTTCTCCTGGAAGGAGCGCGCGGGCTTGGTGGTGACCTCCAGGTTCGGGTCCGGCGTCTGGAAGGACGCGGGCAGCTGGGCCTGGGTCCTGCGACGAGGAGCCGGGGCGCGGCGGGACGGGCCCGAGTCGGAGGAGGAGAGCGAGGGCACGCGGACCATGGCGGTCTCCTCGTTCCGGGCGGGCGGCATCGGAGCGGGCACCTGCGCGCGCGGGGTCTCCATCGTCCGGCCGGAGCGGGGACGCGAGTCGTTGCGCAGCGTGGTGTCGTCCCCTCCCGAGGGGCGCGAGGGCGGCGGAGGCGGGGTGCGCGCGGGCCCGGGGGACGTCAGCGCGGGGCGCCCCGGCTGGGTGCGGGCCGTGTGCGTCTCATCGTCGGGAGGCCGCGAGGGCAGCGTCTCCGAGGGGGGCGGCGGCGGACGCGAGGATTCCTGACCGGCGCCCCGGCTGCCCAGCTTCTTCTGGGGCGGCGCCCGGAGCACGGCCTTGCGAGGAGGCTCCGGGTCCGGGGGTGGCGGCGGTGGAGGCGTCGAGGGGAGCGCCGTCGTGGTGGCCCTGCGCGGCGTGGGCTGGGCGCTGGACTGCGGGCCGGACGACTTCACCGTGGGAATCGTCCCCGAGGCCCGACGCGGCAGCGGCGCCGAGTCCGGGGGGCCGGAGGTGGTGTTGACGGTGGGAGGCTCGGGGACGTCGGGCGCGGTGGGGGGACTGCCGCCCATGGCCAGCATCTGCGCGACGTTCGTCTCGCCGGTGACGTCGCCCGAGGCGGGGCCGGCGATGAGGAGCTGACGGGTCTGCTCGCGCCGGTCGGCGAAGAGGCGGCGCATCACCTCGCTGCTCTGCTCGGGGTGCCAGATGAGCGGGCCCACCGCGCGCTCCAGGGCGCGGGCGAACTCCAGCGTGGAGGCGTAGCGGTCCTCGCGCCGCCTCGACAGAGCGCGCAGGACGATGGCATCCAGCTCCGGCGGTATCTGCTTGTTGGCGCGAGAGGGCGGCGTCACCTCGCACTTCAACACCGCGTTCATCATCGCCTCGGCCTGCTTGGCGTAGAACAGCCGCATGCCGGTGAGCAGCTCGTGCAGCACCACGCCCAGGCTGAACAAGTCGCTGCGCGCGTCCAGCGGGTCGCCCATGATCTGCTCGGGCGACATGTAGCCGCTGGTGCCCTTCACCATGCCCACCGCGGTGCGGCTGGCGCGCGCCAGGCTCTTGGCGATGCCGAAGTCCAACAGCTTGGTGACGCCCTCGTACGTCACCATGATGTTCTTCTCGGCCACGTCCCGGTGGATGACGGGCGAGGGGTGGCCGAGCGGGTCCGTGAAGGTGTGCGCGTAGTGCAGCGCGACGGCCGTGTCGCGCACCGCCATCAGGCTGAAGCCCATGGGGATGGGGTGGTTGGCCTGCCGGCACGCGCGCGCCACCTCCACCAGCGTGGCCCCGGGCACGAACTCCATCGCGAGGAACAGCTCGCCCTCGGCGATGTCCAGGTCGAACACCTGGGCGATGTGCGGATGGTTGAACGCGGCCGTGACCTTGGCCTCGTCCAGGAACATCCGGATGAACTCTTCCTCGCCCCGGATGTCCGGAAGGATCTGCTTGAGCACCACCAGCTTGCGGAAGCCCGCGAGCCCACGCTGCGACGCGAGGAAGATCTCCGCCATCCCGCCCGTGGACAGGCGGCTGAGCACCTCGTACTTGCCCAGCGACCGGCCCCTGGAGGCATCCGGCGCGAGCGGCAGCGTCGTCCCACTCATCGGAAGGCGCCGAATCTACACCGGCACCCGGACGGACGCGAAAGTCGCGGTCGAAGAAAAGTCCACGAATATCGACATCACGCCGACTTCAACGAATTCTTGATGTCGGGTTCAGGTGCGGCGTGCCTGCGGGGAGCGGCTGCGGGAAGGGTGGCGGCGAGGGCGTTGAGCAGGCGCAGGTCCGAGCGGGACAGGCCGCGCAGCGTCTTGCGGAGGTCGACCAGGGCGGTGGACTCGACGCGCGGGGTGGGTGGAGGGCGCTTGCGACCCGGGGGTGTCTCGATGCTCGCGTCCAGGGCGAGCAGCTCATGGGGCGGCACGCGCAGCACGGTGCACAGGCCCTTGAGGGTGTGGAGGCTCGGGAGCATGTGGCCGCGCTCCAGGCACGCGTACACCTCGCGGGCCACGCCGAGCCGCTCGGCCACCACTGCCTGCGTCAGTCCCATGTTCCTCCGGGCTGTGCGCGCGGACATGCCCAGATGGATTCCAAGCTCGGTCTTCATTCTTCGTCCGTCGTCAGGAAGGACGCGGAGGCCCCCTCGCCACCGCGAAGGGGCGACCCTACTCCGCGCCGCTCGCGGGACGCACCCACCGTGAAGACTTCCAGGGTGTGCCGTGATGTGTGTCCATGCGGCGCGGGTGGTGTTGGCGCGAGCGGCTGTGTGAAAACCGAGGGGCGACGCTTCGGGAAAGCGAGTGGGGCACGGCCATGAAGACGGTGCGGTTCGACTTCGAGAACACGCGGGACACACCCGTGGAGCTCGTCATGGAGCCCTGGGGGATGCCGTACACCGTCCAGCCTGGCGGCCGGCTCGACATCGCCTGTGAGGGGCCCGACGAGGGAGAGCTCCAAGTGGAGCGTCACGCCGAGGGCCACGTCACCCTGTTCGCCTGGGCGGGGGCCACGTACCGGGTCCTGGAGGGAGGCAAGGAGGTCTACGCCGAGAGCATGACCTTCCCCGGCCTGCCTCCGGGGGTCTCCGCGAAGCGGATGGTGGAGACGCTGTTCGGCTCGTTCGAGCAGCGTCGGGCGATGCGCGACGAGCCCGAGGACTAAGCCAGCCGAAGGAAGTTTTGTCAGGAGCAACCACCGCCGAGGCCGGTAAATCGAGCTTCGGTGCCGCTACCCCCTGAACGGAATTAGTCGGGATGGCTTAGGGCGTCAGGAGAACGGGCCGCCCCGCGTCCGGGCCACCGTTCTCATCGTGTTTCGCGCGCTGTTCCCAGCGAGCCCGGGCTCCCCTCGTGAGCCGGCCTCCGGACAGCGCCCCCTTCCCACTTCACATTCCGCGCGTCCGCATCGCCCGTCCCCGCTGGGACCTGGGCTAAGACGCGCTCCAAGGTTCCATGGATACTCCTGTTTCTCCCCGCACCGTCACCGGCCGCATCGATGTCCACCCGCGAGGCTTCGGCTTCCTCACCGTGCAGGCCCCGGGCTCGCACGAGGTGCTGTCCGCCTTCATCCCGCCCCCGGACCTCAACCCGCTCTTCGCCGGCGACATCGTCACCGGCACCGTGACGGCCGCCGCGGACGGTCGCTGGACGGCGAGCCACCTGTCGCTGGTGGAGCGCCCCCGCACCCGCGTCTATGGCGAGGTCGTCTCGCGCAAGGGCGCCCTGTTCCTGCGCATCGACCGCGAGGTGGGCAACGCGGACTGGGTGCTCGACGCCGGCTCCACCCGCGTGCAGCACGGCGACGCGGTGGTCGCCTCCATCGCCGACGGCAAGGTCGTGCTGCTCTACAAGGTCGAGGCCGGCGAGGACCGCTCGCTCGAGCGCATCATCGCGCGCCATGGCCTGAGCAAGGACTTCTCCCCGCAGGCCCTGGAGGATGCGCGGCTCGCGCGCGAGGTGCCCCACGCCGTGGGCTCCCGACGTGATTTGCGCGACGTGCCCACCGTCACCGTGGACGCGCCGTCCACGCGGGACATCGACGACGCCATCTCCGTGCTGCCCGCGGGACCCGACGGCGCGCTGCGCCTGCTGGTCTCCATCGCCGACGTGGCCGAGCGCGTGAAGGAGGGCACCACGCTCGACGCGGAGGCCCGTGAGCGCGCCACCAGCGTGTACATGGCGGGCCGCGTGCTGCCGATGCTGCCCGAGTCACTGTCTTCGGACTGGCTGAGCCTGGTGCCGGGACAGGAGCGGCACTGCCTCACGGTGGAGCTGCGCATCGACCCGCAGGGCCGGGTGACGGCGGCGGACGTGTACGAGAGCGTCATCCGCTCCTGGGCGCGGCTCGACTACGACGAGGTGGGCGCCTTCCTCGACCGGGGCGAGGTGTCTCCGCCCATGGAGCCGGTGCGTGAGGTCATGCCGTGGTTCCGCCTGGCCTCGGCGCGACTGGCCGTGGCCCGTGGCGCGCGCGGCGGCATGGAGTTCGCGCGAGATGAAGCACGGTTCACCTTCGACGCGTCCACCGGCGCGGTCTCCGGCCTCGTCTCCGAGCGCCCCACGTCCGCGCACGGCATGATTGAGCGCTTCATGGTCGCGGCGAACGAGGCCATCGCCACGTGGATGCTGGCGCGCGGCCTGCCCGGTGTCTTCCGCGTGCACGAGCAGCCGGACCCGGAGCGGGTGGCGGACCTCAACGCGTTCGCGGAGCACTCGGGCTTCGCCGCAGGCTTCGGGCGGGAGCTGACGCCGCTCGCGCTGGCCGCGTTCGACCGGCAGATTGTGGGCGCGGCCGCGGAGCCGGCGCTGCGCTCGGTGCTGCGCCGCTCACTGGGCCCGTCGCGCTACACCGTGAAGCCGGGGCCACACTTCGGCCTCGCGGCGCCCCTGTACCTGCACTTCACCTCGCCCATCCGTCGGTACGCGGACCTGGCGGTGCACCGCACGCTGAAGGGCTACCTGCACGGGCGCCGCGACTACCTGGACGAGGACCCGACGGTGGAGTCGCTCGCCGCGCACATCAACACGCGGGCGCGCTCGGCCAACCGCGCGGAGTCGGACCGGCACCACGTGCTGGAGGCGCGGTGGCTGGCGGGCCACGTGGGCAAGGCGTTCTCCGCGCGCATCGTCCGCGTGAAGCCCTTCGGCCTGGTGGCGCAGCTCGACGGCATGCTCGCGGAGGGGACGCTCCCCGCGGAGGGACTGCCCGGCGGCCCGTTCCGTCCGGACGCGCGCGAGCTGTCGCTGGTGGGCAAGGAGCGCGTCTTCACCGTGGGCATGCCGGTGACGGTGAAGGTGGCCTCCACCGACGAGCAGCTCGGACGCGTGGAGCTGGCGCTCGTCGGTTAGACGCGGGGGGGGGCGCCTCAACCGGCGAACGGGAGCCCCTCCGTCTTGGACGAGAGGACGCTCTCGCTCACCCAGCCGACGAGGCCCGTGGAGGACTTCACCAGGAAGGCGTGGGCCTTGACCTTCTGGTTGCCCTTCACGCCGCTGGGCACGGTGACGGGCACGGCGAGCAGCACCTGGATGGAGGAACCCGTGGCCAGCTGGGCGACGGGCTTCGACGTCGTGCGCTGCTGGAAGATGGGGAAGGACTCGCGCACCTTGGCCTCCTGCCCCACGAAGTAGAACTCCTGGGGCACGTGGTCGAGCTTGCCGGCCTTCGCGTCGAGCACGTACTTGTCGACGCGCGTCCAGAACGACTGCCACGTGCTGGAGAGGATGATGTTGTTGCCCTTCGCCTCGATGGGCGAGCGCACCGAGCCCAGCGACTTGAGCGCCTTTCCATCGAACGCGTAGAGCGTGCTGGCGCTGTCGTGGTCCGTCATGCCGGTGTGCACGGCGACCTCCTTGTGCTTGTCCCCGCTGTCGATGTCGACGATGACGAAGCCATGCACCTCCGCGTCCGAGCGGACGTTGACGGTGGCGGCGCCGACCTTGAGCACGTAGCCGAACCCCTTCGGGCCCTCCTGCGTCTCCAGCGAGATGTCCTCCGGCTTCCCGTCGCCGTTCAGGTCGATGGACGCGGCCTTCACCAGCGGCTCGTCACCCGCGAGCGCGAGCGGGGCATGCAGCAGCGCGAGGGATGACAGGGCGAGGGCGGGGACGAGCGACGTCTTCATGGAGGGGACCTCGTGAGCGATGGGCGCCGGTTCTTCGAGCAGGGGCCGCGATGTCGCGCATCGTAGCCTCGCCCGTCCTTCCCGAAGGGATTCCATGCACCCGTGTCACACCCACGTGCGCTGGAGCGGACTCACCCGCGCCTGTTGAAGCGGCCCGCGCCCCTCCTCCCAACAGGTGCGCTGTCGCGCACTCACCCGCGCCGACCGAAGCGTCCCCGGAAGTGCTTGTCCAGGAAGGCCTCCGTGTTCGCGTAGGCATCCTGCGCGCGCTGGGACAGGGGCCGCGCCGGGTGGGCCTGGGCCGCGCGCCGCGCCCGCTGCATCACCGAGCGGGGCGCGTCCGGCGTCGAGTCCTCCGGCAGTTCGCGCTCCAGGGTCGCCCTCAGCGCATGCGCCTGGTCGACGACGCCGAGCGCCTCCTCCAGGGAGACCTCCTTCTCGGCGAGCGCGGCGAAGAGCTGGCAGTGGTAGCGGCGGCAGCTGGCGGGCCGGTCCGAGTACACGGTGCAGGTCCGGCTCTCCAGGGCGCCGCAGTGCTGGGCGAGCGCCTGGGTGCCGTCCTCACGGCGCGCGAGCGGGACCCCGCGCCGCTCCAGCGCGGTGGCCTCGTCGGGCTGGAGCGAGACGTGGGTGAAGAGGCTCCCGTCACAGCACATGCCGCAACGGAGGCAGAGGGTGGACAGGGGCATCGTCTTCCCCTAACGCGTCCGGGCACGTCGTTCCATCTCGACGAGGCGCGGAAGGTGCCCCCGCACGCCTGCCCGTGGGTCGGGGTGCTACCTCCAGGGTGGCCAGGTACGTCCCCCTCCTCCGAGGGAGCCGTGCGCGGACCCGGGCCCACACCGGACCGGGTCGAGAACCTGTTCAGGCGGGCAACGAAACAGTGTCCATCGAGCCCGGGAAGCGCCCGATACCGCACGGCTCAACCGGGCCCCTCGGGGATCCTCGACCCCGGCGTCGATGTCGAGGAGGCGACGGGGAGCCTGCCCTCGTGGGCGGACGCGACTCGATTCATGCCGGGATGGGTGAAAGCAGACCCGACGCCGAAGAGAGGGGTCTGTCTGGCTTCCGCGAGACGACTTGTCCCTGAATCCCAGGGGGTTCGCGCGCCGGATGTGGTTCCGCCACGCCTGTACTGTCGAACAAGTTCCCCGCCCCGCAGGAGTGGGCAGGCTATATGAACCCCGGTTCACCCAGGTGGTATCCGTACCGGGGGACTGCTTCCTTTCGCGCGAAGTCGTACAATCGACTCCCTTCTCACAACGGAGCTGGCATGCAGGCGGACACACGGGACGGGACGCGCGGCCGGGAGTCGGTGCTCGGCTACCGGGTGGGGACGGAGCTGACCGCGGTCGCCTCGTTCGGCGACGGTGACGCGCCGGGCCGCCTGGTGCAGCTCTCGCTCGAGCACCTGACCTTGCACCTGGACTCCAGGTCCTTGCCGAGCCCCGGACAGGCCGCGTCGGTGGTGCTGGGCCAGGGTGAGCGCTGGGCCACGTCGCTGGCCGCGGAGGTGACGGAGGTGCGCGGCGGCAAGCCGGAGGTGAGCCTGCGCTTCGTGTCGCCGCCGCTCGACGCGGGCCGGCGCATCGTCACGGTGCTGGAGGCGCTGCGCGACAACGGCCTGCTGTTGCCACCCGAGACGCGGCCCGTGTGGAAGGAGCGCATCGACCGCAAGGAGCGCGTGCTGCGCATCTGCGAGGCGCTCGTGGGCCGCCAGGCGCGCGGTGTCGCCCGCACGCCGCAGGGCCAGAAGGTCTGTGTCACCGCCGTCCACTTCGACGCGCACAACGGCCGCATGGGCTGGCGCTTCGAGGGCCCGCTGCCGCAAGGGCCCTTCGTGCTGGAGGCCTTCGGCTACAGCAGCGTCGTGCACCTGGAGATCCACGACGCGCGCGAGGAGGCCGGCTGGGTGATGATGTCCGTGCCCACGGAGGTGGTGCGCTACCGCCACCGCTGGCTGCGCCGCGCCCCGCCGAGCAGCCCGTGCACGCTGTCCTTCGACCACCCGCTGTGGCCCCAGGTGCACGTGCGCCGGCCGGTGTTGGATTTGTCCTATGAGGGCCTGGCCTTCATGACGGAGCCGGGCGAGGACCTGCTCTATCCCGGGCTGCGCCAGCCGGTGCTGGAGGTGGCCATGGAGGGCATGGCGCCGGTGCGGCTGCGCGCGGAGGTGCGCAACATCTCCGGCACCGCGGCGGGCCGTCGGTGCGGCATGTCCGTGCGGCCGCTGGACGCCGAGGGCGCCCGTGCGTGGCGCGCGCTGGTGGAGGCGCAGATGCACCCGTCCACCCGCGTGGAGGGTGACTGGGGCGACGCCACGTGGAAGCTGTTCCAGGGCTCGGGCTACTTCGGGCTGCCGGGCAAGTCGCCCGAGGACTTCACCGAGGAGCGCCCCTGGTTCGACGCCACGCAGGAGCGGCTGGAGGGCCGCACGCGCCTGGGCTACCGCGTGGTGCGTCCGGCGGGTGAGTCGCTGGAGGCCACGCTGTCCGTGGTGAAGCCGTACGAAGGCACGTGGATGGCGCACCAGCTGGCGCGTCAGGCGGTGCCCGGTCAGCGCAGCTCCGCGCGCGAGGCGCTGCGCGACATCTACCTGCGCGGCTACGAGCCCACCCAGGTGGACCCCGACGTGAAGTGGTTCATCGCCTACTGCGAGGCGAACGTGCGCTGGGTGCGCTTCACCAAGTTCGACTTCGCCAGCTGGTACGAGCACACCGGGCAGGCCAGCCTCACGCCCTTCCGCCTGATGGAGGCGGAGGTGGAGCGCGACTGGGACCACCCCGAGGACGTGGACGTCGCCGTGCCCACCGAGGCCGAGCAGGCCCGGTTCTTCCAGGAGGTCGAGCGCACCCGCCCCGTGGCGTACCGCGAGGCGCTGGACCTGGTGCCCGAGCGATTCGAGCTGTCGCGCGCGCGCACCAAGTGGGGCGAGGCGGGCCTGGGCCGCGAGCGCGAGCTGCGCGTGGCCCGCGTGGATGGCAAGGCCGTGGCCTTCGCGGTGATGGAGTCCGCGCAGCCGGGCCTCAACCTCTTCAACGTGCTGGACGGCGTGCGGCTGGTGACGCTCACCGACGACGCGCAGCCGGAGACGCAGCGGGCCCTGCTCGCGCTGCTGGCGCACGCTGCGGAGTGGTACCGCCCGCGCGGCCGCCGCGTCTTCGTGCACTACGTGGAGTCGGCGTGCGTGGAGTACGTCGAGCGCGCCGCCCTGGCGGATTTGGGCGAGGGCAAGCTGTGGATCATCTCCTCCGCGCTGCTGCCCGAGTTCCTCGAGCACCTGTGCGAGGCCACCACGCCGCGCGTCGCCTGAAGACGACGAAGGCCGGGTGGCCCGTGATGGCTCCACCCGGCCCTGTGTGTGCTTCAGGTCGGCCTCACGTGAGGCCGGGGACTACTGCGCGGACATCCGCACGTAGTACGTCACGCCGCCGATGTCCTGCGTCTTGGCCCCCTCGTGCTGCGGGTCCTCGAGCACGGCCGCGAACTCGTACTGCACGAACTCGTCGCTGTCCTTGCGCTCCTTCCACTCGCGGTCCCGGAACTGGAGGCCCACGGGGAACTCCTGCTCGGGCTCCAGCCGGATGGCGATGCGGGCCTTGGTCGGGTCCGTGACTTCGAAGCGCGTCTCGCCCACCTGCTCCAGGCCCTCGATTTCGCCGCCCTGCGCCTTCAGGTGCTCCATCAGCTCGCGGCCCAGGTCCACCACGATTCCGCCGCGCTCGAGCAGCGGGCGCTTGGCCTCCACGGTGCGGTCCTGGAAGCGCAGGTTGAACAGGCGGCCTTCGGTCAGCGTGTTGCGCAGGATGAACGTGGCCTCGGAGAAGCCGAACGGGATGAGGTTCACCACGTTGGTGTTGCGCCAGATGATGTTGTTGTTCTGGCGGGTGTTGTAATCGGGGTTGCCGAGCTCCGGGTGTGTCATCGGGTCCTGCCGCGTCACCAGTCGCGCCAGCAGGCAGTAGTGGCCCGCGGCGGCCGGGTTCCACTGCACCACCACCTCGTCATCCGCGCCGGCTGGCAGGTGCACCACCTTGGCCTCGCCAATCTCCACCCAGAGGTTGGGCCACGAGGTGCTGGTGGCCGCGGCGGTGCCGTACACCTTCACCATCACGTTGTGCGCGTCCACCGTGCTGCGGTTGCGCACCTTCACGTGCACGAAGTTGGGCTGGCCGGCCTCCGGGTTCTCGTGTGGACCGGGCGTCGCCGTGGTGCGCACCCAGATGTCCTCGCTCTCCCACATGCCGTTGGCCGCGGTGGCGGCGTCCGGCTCGGCGCCCGTGTCCCACGGCTTGTCCTTGCCCCACACGTCCGTCTTGCACGCGGCCGGCACGTTGAAGCCGTTGACGGGCGCGGTGCTGGCGGGGCCCACGGAGTTGGCGTCCACGCCCAGGCCGAAGTCGGCGAAGGCCGTCCACAGCCGGCACACGTCCTCGCCGTTGTTGAGCGCCGTCGCGGCCGTGATGATGCCGTCGCGCACCTGGGTGAAGGTGGGGCCGCAGGGCGTGTTCTTCAGGCCCTCGTTGAAGTACAGCATCATGCGCTGGTTACCGGCGCCGCCCGCGGCGTTGTACAGGTTGGTGCTGAAGCCCCAGCGGTCCACCAGCGACCAGTAGGCCTCCCACATCGCCTGCGCGAAGACGGAGCCCACGCCGTGCGGCACGGCCATGCCGTTGATGCTGGCGTAGGTCCAGTTGTTCACCGTCTGGTTGGTGCTGTAGCGCTTGGTGCGGATGCCCAGGCCCGTGGTGGGCTGGCCCATGGCGTAGGTGCCCATGCCGCGGCCCTGCGGCCCGGTGTCCGTGGGGCGCGCGGTGTACATCAGCGCCAGGAAGTCGCTGATGCCCTCGCCCGGCTGCTGGTTGTTCTGCAGGCAGTTGGCGTTGCTGGGGCCACCCACCTGCCGGTTGGAGATGCCGTGCCCGTACTCGTGCACGATGATGCCGCTGTCCAAATCACCGTCGCGGCGGGGGAAGGTCTGGTTCCAGACGAACATCTCCATGCGCGGGCGCTGCCCGTCCGGCGGAGACGTGAAGTAGGCGTTGTTGAGGCCGTAGCCGTCCTGCGCCTCGGCGCGCACGGAGTCGTTGCCCAGGCCCCCGTTGCCGTAGGTGTTGTGCTGGAAGTTGCCGGCCGCCTCGTCGAACCCGTACTGGTACTGGATGTCGTGGATGATGTTGTTCCAGTAGAACAGGTTGGTGATGGCCGCCGGCTTGTACGTCGACGGGTCCTGCGTCAGGTCCAGCAGGAAGCTGCAGGTGAGGCCGGGGCCGCAGTCGGGCTGCAAGAGGGGCGGCACGTCGGCGTTGGCCGAGTCGTCGTAGGCGTGGACGTTGTTGCCGCGGTGGAGGGTGTACTCGGCCCCCGGGATGCCGTCGGTGTCGTGCCAGCCGTAGGGTGACGCGATGAGGTTGGCGGGGTTGAGCAGGCTCAGCCGGCCGTCCATGGGCGGCAGCGGCGTGTTGTGGATGGGGCTCTCCACCGGGCGCCGGTAGACGGAGTACGCGTCCGACGCCGTCCAGTCGAAGCGCGTCCACACCTCGCCGGTGTTGGCGTCCACGGTCAGGTCGTAGACGTGCTTGTTGTCGGGCGTGTGGACCTGGAAGTTCCACACCAGCCGGGCGTCACCGGGGCGGATGGGCAGCAGCGCGAGCTCGGCGTCGATGGGCTCGGTGGACAGGCCGGACTGCTCCACGCGGGTGCGCTGACGGGGGCCGTCCTGCTTCTCCAGCGCGCGGGGCGCGGTGGCCAGCTTCAGGCCGAGGTGACGTGCGGCGCCGGTGACGGCGGCGGCGGCGCCCAGGCGGGGCTGGATGCTGGCGACGCTCCGGGCGAGCGACGGCAGGAAGTCGCTGTGCACGCTGAGCACGCGGCCCTGGCTGTCGACGTTGATTTGCAGCTGGCCGTTGTAGAGGGGCAGGCCCTCGTGCGTCTGGCGCAGGTAGAGGTGGGTGATACCCGTCTGCCGCGAGTAGACGCGGTCGGTGACCTCCAGGCTGGCCAGGTCCTTGAGCTCCAGGCCGAGCAGCTCGTACTGGTTCTGGACGAAGGTGAGGCCGACGGCGAGCGCGTCACCCTTGAGGGGGGAGGTGAGCGCGCCCACGGGGTTGACCAGCGAGCGGACCAGGCCCGTGGTGGCGTCGTGCTCCACGCGCAGCTCGGGCACGCTCTTGCGGAGCTGGGCCGCCTTGTCCTGCTGCTTCGCGCTGAGGCCCTGGCGCAGGCCCTGGTTGTGGGCGACGCGGGCGTCGTGGCTGCGCACGCCCTCCGAGCCTTGGACGACGGCGAACGCCGAGGGCGCGCTGCAGACGCCCATCAGCACCAACGCCTGGGTGAGGCGTCGGCGGAAATGACCCTGTGACATGTTGGAATGCTCCGCGGTGAGGGCCGGTGGGGGATTTGAAAACCCGGCGAGCCCGCACAGAGCAGTGGACGTGCCAACGACGTCTTCCAGGCCAACACCGGAAGCGCTGTAGCGTGGGCCGTCACAAAAACGGCGGATTCGTAGCGGAAGGCGTCACGGATGACGGCGGTGACTTCGCCGTAACTTCTGGAGATTCCTGGGGTCCAGGTCGAACCCCCTCCCCCGTTTCATGCGACGACCTGGGGGCGTGGAGCCGCTGAGCGGCCCCACGGCGCCAGGGTGTTACAGCCCGTCGTCCTCGTCCGGGTCGGGGTAGGACTCCAGCTCCTCCTCGACCTCCTCGACGCGGCCCTTGCCGTGCTTCTTGCCCTTGGACTCCTTGGTGTCGCCGCCGTGGCCCAGGTCCGAGTCGGCGCCGACCACGTACCACTGGCGGCCCTGCTGGATGCGGCGCAGCACGCCCTCCTGCTCCAGCGCGGCGAGCAGCTTGGCGAAGGTGGCGAAGCCGTACTCGCTCTCGTCGAAGTCCGGCTCCTTGCGGACGATGGTCTCCTTGATGAGCGAGGGGTTCACCGGGCCCGTCGCGCGGGCCAGCAGGTTCTGCACCACGTCGCGGGCAATCTGCGGCACGTCCGACTTGGCGTGGCCCTTGTTGCCCGACGGCGCCTGCTTGTCGGCCTCCGCCTTGCCACCCTTGCCTCCGGCATCACGCCCGTGCCGGCCGCGCTTGCCGTGCCCCGCCTCCTCGGACGCTCCACCGTGACGACCCTTCTCACCCTTCTCCGAGCGCTGACGGGTGCGCAGGTAGATGAACTCGTCACACGCGTTGACGAACAGGGGGGAGGTGGACTCCTTCACCGCCAGCCCGATGACGGTGCGGCCGTTCTCGCGCAGCTTGTACGCCAGCGGGCAGAAATCACTGTCGCCGGAGGCGATGACGAACGTGTCGATGCTCTCTCTCGCGTAGCACAGCTCCAGCGCGTCGATGACCAGGCGCATGTCCGCGCCGTTCTTCCCCGCGCGCGTGGAGGGCGGCACGTCGATGAGCTCCACGCCGAACCGGTGCAGCCCAATCTTCGCGTCGCTGAAGCGCGACCAGTCACAGTAGGCGCGGCGGAAGACCACCTTGCCCTTCTCCAGCAGTCGGTCGAGCGAGGGCTGGAGGTCGAAGTTGGAGGCGCTGATGCCTGTATTGGTGACGAGGTTCTCGAAGTCGAGAAAGAGGGCGATGCGGTGCTCGTTGGTCCGACCGTTCACGTGAGGCCTCTGCGGTATGGCGCCCCGGCGCGTCTTCCGTCCGGAAGGGCGCCCGCCGGGCCTTGCGGGTGCACCCTAGCCTGTTCCCACCGGCATGGGGCGCGGGTGTTCGCCGGCTGAACACTCGGGCCACAGCGTCGGCCTGTCCTTCCGGGAGGTGGCCGGGGCACCCTCCAGGCGTGAGCGCCGGGGCGTGACCTAGCTTCAGGCAAACGGGTCGAGGACCCCCCAGCCGGAGCATGCGTCATGACACGAACGAGGTGGAGTCGCTGGAAGAGTTGGGCCCTGGCGGTACCCGCCATGGGCGCGCTGCTGGTGCCCGCCGTGGGCGCCGCGGAGATACCCAACCATGACTCGCGAGAGTACCAGCAGAGCCAGATTGAGTTCGACAGAACCACCACGCGGGCCTCCGTCCTGCCTCCGCTCAACCTGGGCGGCATGATTGGCGTGGACGTCACGCCCACGCAGGGCCAGGTGCCCATCGTCCAGGGGCCCAAGGTGGACACGCTGCCGGACCCCAAGCGCACGAAGCAGATTTCGGGCGAGGTGGTGGAGCTGGGCAACGACGTCCTCTACATCCAGGAGGACCAGCAGGGCGCCGTCATCCCGCTGGACCTGCAGGCGCTGCGCCTGACGCAGACGCCCCGGGAGGGCCAGAAGGTGGTGGCCGACTACCAGGTGGAGAACGAGACGCAGAACCTGGCGACGGCGCTCCAGGGAGAGAAGTGAGCGCCGCCTGCTTCAGGCACCACTCCGGGGGAGCCGCCATCCAGCGCGCTCCTCCCCCGGAAGGAACGGTGTGACTACTTCGCCTTCTTGCCGACGACGGTGTCCGGGCGCGCGTTGTCGCCGTACTTGCCCGCCGCGTAGTCGCGCGCCATCTGCTCCAGCGTGACGTGCGGCACCTTCTTCGCGTGGCCCGCCTGACCGAACTGCTTCATGCGCTCCTCGCACACGGCCTGCATCGCCGCGCGCGCGGGCGTCAGGTAGTAGCGCGGGTCGAACTCCTCCGGCTTCGCGGTGAACGCCTTGCGGATGGCGCCGGTGATGGCCAGGCGGTTGTCCGTGTCGACGTTGATTTTGCGCACGCCCGCGCGGATGCCGCGCTGGATCTCCTCCACCGGCACGCCGTAGGTCTCCTTGATGCGCCCGCCGTTGGCGTTGATGATGTCGCACAGCTCCTTGGGCACGGAGCTGGAGCCGTGCATCACCAGGTGGCAGTTGGGGATCTTCTTGTGGATCTCCTCGATGCGGCTCATCGCGAGCACGTCACCGCTGGGCTTGCGCGAGAACTTGTAGGCGCCGTGGCTGGTCCCCATCGCGACGGCGAGCGCGTCGATGCCCGTGCGGTTGACGAAGTCCACCGCCTGGTCCGGGTCGGTGAGCAGCTGGTCCAGCGTCAGCTTGCCCTCGGCGCCGTGGCCGTCCTCCTTCTCGCCCATGCCGTGCTCCAGCGAGCCCAGCACGCCCAGCTCACCCTCCACGGACACGCCGAAGCGGTGCGCCACGTTCACCACCTCGCGCGTGACGGCCACGTTGTACTCGTAGCTGGACGGCGTCTTGCCGTCGTCCTCGAGCGAGCCGTCCATCATCACGCTGGTGAAGCCCATGCGGATGGCGCTGATACACGTCTCCGGCGAGTTGCCGTGGTCCTGGTGCATGACCACCGGAATCTCCGGATACAGCTCCACCGCGGCCTGCATCAGGTTCCGCAGGAACAAGTCGTTGGTGTACTTCCGCGCACCGCGCGACGCCTGGATGATGGCCGGGCTCTGGGTGGCGCGCGCGGCCTCCATGATGGCCTGGATCTGCTCCATGTTGTTGACGTTGAGCGCGGCGACCCCGAAGTTGTTGGCGGCGGCGTAGTCGAGCAGGGGACGCAGGGCGATGAGCGGCATGACTGTGTCTCTCCGTGGCGGATTGGAAGAAGTGAGTGAGGGCGCCTGAGTTAGCACGGACGCGGCGGCGGACGCCCCCAAAAGCTCGCCGGCCGCGTTCCCCAGCGGACGCTGTCAGCGACTGGCCACCGGGTGCAATTGGACCAGCAAGGGCAGGCTCGCCGCGCGCTCCATCAGCCGGGGCTTGGGACGCACCGCCACCGGCACCCGGGACGCACCGAGCATTTCCAGGTCGAACACGTTGTCGCCGAAGGCCGCGTACAGGGGGCGCTGGGTGCGGGCCCTGAGGCACGTCACCTTGCCGGGGCCATAAGGGATGGGCGACACCACGTCCGTCCACACCACGCCGTCGCGGGACTGGGGCGTGCTCGCCACCACCTGCTCGGGGGGGATGCCGACGACGCGCGCGGCGGCCTGCACCACGGCCAGCGGCGAGGCGCTCACCACGTAACAGGGCACGTCGTGCGCTCGTGCCCACTCCAGGACACGGTGAACCTCGGGGTGGACGCGCTCGGCCACGCCGTGTGACTCCACCACGCCGCGAGCGAAGGCGGACAGCGCCTCGAGCGTCCAGCCCGCGGCCACCCACGTGGCCATCTCGCAGATGTCCTTCTCCGGGATGCGGCCGGCCTGGAAGGCGGAGAACACGCGGCGGGCCAGCGTGCTGGGGCTGCCCTCGGTCTCCAGGCCGTAGTGGGTGGCGACAGCCGTGAGGCGGGGCCGCACGTCCTCGCGCACGGCGTCGTGCCCCGTCATGCTCATGAACAGGTCATCGCCGACGTCGCCGCTCCACAGCGTGCCGTCTCCGTCGAAGGCCAGCAGGCCGCCCGGCGTGGACTCCACCTCGCGGGCGATGCGCTCCAGCGTCTCCTCCACGTGCTCCGTCTTCATGGCGGACATCCTGGCCGCCCATGCGCGCTGGGCCAACCCCTGTCTTTGTTTTCACTGGGAGGTGACGCGTCCTGCGTGCTGCCCGCGCGAAAAGCGCCGGGAAAATGATGACTCACCGACGGATTTCCAGGGGCCTCGTTCAGACACCAGCAGCAGGGATTCGAAACGTCCAAGGGGGGACGTTTCATGCCGTTCGGGGGAACGCGCATGTCCGGTCTCAATCTGAAGGTCCTTCCTGGGGAAGGACCGGATGTACGAGAGGGTGCGTCCGAAGTCGCGACGGAGGGCGTCTCGAGGGCGGAGGGCTTCGTCCGGGGACGCGGCATCCGGTTGGTGCGCGAGGACGGCACGGCGTTCCTCGACGCGGCGTCGGGCACCTTCAACGTGCCGCTCGGCTATGACCACCCGGAGGTGGTGGAGGCCGTCGTCGAGCAGCTGCGCCGCATGGCGCACGCCAGCTCCTCGCTGATGGCGGCGCAGGCGAAGCAGGTGCTCTCGGAGCTCCTCGCGCATGCCCCGAGTCACCTCACGGCCGGATGGATGCGCGACATCACCGGCTCCACCGCCAACGAGTGCGCGGTGCAGGTGGCCCAGAAGGCCACGGGAAAGACAGACGTGCTGAGTCTGTTCCTGTCGCATCATGGGCAGACACAGTTCACCACGGCGATTTCGGGCAACGCCTTCCGGCGCAAGGGCTTCCCGGAGGCGGTGTCACCACACTCGGTGAAGGTGCCGGCGCCGTACTGCTACCGGTGCTTCTACAAGGCGAAGTACCCCGGCTGCGGGATGCTGTGCGTGGAGCGCATCAGCGACTTCGTGGAGTACGCGAGCAGCGGCTCGGTGGCGTGCATGCTGGTGGAGCCGGTGCTGGGCAACGGCGGCAACGTGGTGCCGCCGCCGGGCTACTTCCAGGCACTCAACAAGCTGTGTGAGGAGAAGGGCATCCTCCTCATCGCGGACGAGGTGCAGACGGGCATGGGGCGCACCGGGCACCTGTTCGCCTCGGAGGCGCTGGGCTTCAAGCCGAACATCGTCACGCTGGCCAAGGGGCTGGGCGGCATCGGCGTGCCGGTGGCGGCGGTGCTCTTCGAGGGCGCGCTGGACGTGCTGGAGAGCCACGAGCACTCCTTCACCTCGGGGTGCAACCCGGTGGCGCTCACCGCGGCGTCCGCCACGCTGAAGGCGATGACGTCCGGTCACCTGCTGGCGAACGTGCGTCGCAACGGAATCATCCTGGGCGAGCTCTTGCGCACCCTGGCCACGCGTCATCCGTGCGTCGGGGACGTGCGGGGGCTCGGGTACATGTGGGGGCTGGAAATCATCCGGGAGGATGGCTCGCCGGACGTGGAGAAGACGCTGGCGCTCATCCGCGTGGCGCAGGAGCGCCACCAGCTGGTGCTGCGAGGCTCGCGCTACAGCTTCGGCAACGTGGTGAAGGTGCGTCCGCCGCTCATCGCGACGCAGGACGACCTGGAAGAAATCGTCGCGCGGTTGGGCCGCGCGCTCGCGGACGTGGGCTGACTCGAGGGGGCGTGTCACATGCGGGCATTGGTGTATTCAGCGGCCTGGGAGCTGTCGCTCCAGGAGCGCGCGGAGCCGGCGGCGCCGGTGCGGGACGAGGTGCTGGTGCGCGTGCGCGCCACCGGCATCTGCGGCACGGACCTGGGCATCATCGGCGGCGAGTACGCGGCCAGGCCCGGGGTGGTGCTGGGGCACGAGTCCTCGGGTGAGGTCGTGGCCGTGGGCCCCGCCGTGCGCGACGTGCAGGTGGGCGACCGCGTCGTCATCGACCCGACCTTCTTCTGCGGCCAGTGCCGGCTGTGTCGCTCGGGCCGGCAGAACCACTGTGAGCGCAAGGGGGAGACGGAGACGGGCGTCAGCGCGGACGGGACGATGGCGCCGCTGCACAAGACGACGGAGCGCTTCCTCTACACGCTGCCCGCGCACGTGGGCTTCGAGGAGGCGAGCCTCACCGAGCCGTTGAGCTGCGCCGTCACGGGCGCGAACCAGCTGCGCCTGCGGCCGTCGCTGCGCGCGGTGGTGCTGGGGGGCGGGCCCATGGGCGTGCTGTACGCGTGGGTGCTGTCGAGCCTGGGGCTGACGGGCACGTTGGTGGAGCGCGCGCCGGGGCGGCGGGCGCTGTGCCGCGAGGTGGTGGACCGACGCTGGGCGGTGGCGGAGTCACTGGACGAGGTGTGCGCGCGGTACGCGAGGGACGCGGCGCCGCTCGACGTGGTGGTGGACACCACGGGCCGCATGGCGGGGGACGTGCTGCCGAAACTCTCGCGCGGCGGGCAGGTGTTGCTGGTGGGACTCAAGCGTCACGAGGTGCCGCTGGACGTGGGCGCCATCGCGGACCGGAGCCTGTCCGTGCAGGGCTCCATCGATTCGCTGGACGGCAGCTTCGCCACCGCGCTGCACCTCATCGGCTCGGGCGTCATCCCCGCGCGCCGATTGGTGTCGCACCAGCTGCCGCTGACGCGCTTCCGGGAGGGCTTGGCGCTGGTGGGCTGCGACGTGGACGCGCGGCGCCAGGGCGCTCCCGCGGGCGCGCTGAAGGTCGTCCTCCAACCCTGATGCGAGCGAGGCCCACGCACATGATTCACGGACTGCTGATTGAAGGCACGGACTACGCGGGCAAGACGACGGTGTGCAAGCTGTTGGGCGCGAGCCTGTCGGCGGCGGGGCTGCCCGCGCGGCTGGGGCACTGCTACGTGCACGACCTGCCCATCCTCGACCACTTCCTGGCCGAGGCGAAGCTCACGCCGGACCTGCTCCAGATTGATTGGTTCTACTCGGCGAACATCCTGCTGGACCTGGCGCGGTGTCATCGCGGGCTGCCGTCGGGGTTCCTGGTGCAGGACCGGCACTGGCTCAGCCAGGTGGGGCGCAACCGCTTCTTCCATCCGGAGGCGGCGGGGCTGCCCAGTCAGCTCATCTGGGATGAGCACCTCCCGTTCGCGTTCAACTACTACCTGACGTCCACGCCGAAGGCGAAGCGGGAGCGCTCGCTGCTGCGTCCCTCCAAGTCGGTGCGGGACACGTACCTGCGCGACAACCCCGAGCGTCACCAGGCCTACGACGAGTTCCTCGTGTCGCTGCTGCCGCCCGAGGAGCGCTGGGTGGTGGTGGACACGAGCGAGCTGCGGCCGGAGCAGGTGGCCGAGCGCATCGCGACGGACGTGCTGCGGCGGCTGCATGCGGAGGCGCCGGTGCGTCCGGTGGTGGCGCGCTAGGTGGCGACGGCGGGGGAGCGACGAGGCCCGAGGGGCGGGCAGGCAATGCGGACACGGGGTGGTGACATGGAAGTGCTCGTCATCGGCAACAACACGGTGGACATCGTCTTCTCCACGCGCGAGGCGCTGGTGACGGACGGGAAGGTACAGGCGGACGGCCTGCGCTTCTTCGGCGGCGGGCAGGGGGCCAACGTGGCGGCGATGCTGGGCGCGCTGGGGGTCACCACGCGCTACTTCGGTGTCTTCGGTGGAGGGGACTTCGGGAGGCTCGCGAAGAGCTCGCTGGTGGAGGCGGGCGTGCGGGTGGATGGAAGTCTCACGGTGGAGGACTGCCCGCAGCACACGGCGGCCATCGTGGTGGACACGACGCACGGCACGCGCTCGCTGGTGATGCACAAGGACGCGCGGCTGCGGATGGATGGCGTCGCCGTGGAGGCCGCGCCGATGGAGGCGTGTGGCCTGGTGTACCTGGACGGGCACGAGCCCGTCTTCTCGCTGGCGCTGGCGAAGCACGCGCGGGCGCGGGGGCTGCCGGTGTTGGCGGACGCGGAGGTGGCCGACGAGGCGCGGCCGCTGTTGCCGCATCTCACGAGCCTGGTGGCGCCTGGGAAGGTGCTGCGCGAGCTGACGGGGGAGCGGGAGCTGGCTTCGGCCGCGCGGGCGCTGCTGGCTGGAGGGCTGCGCGTGGTGGTGGGCACGCTGGGCGCGGAGGGGTGCGAGGGGTGGACATCGGATGGAGAGCACCACCGTGTGTTGGCGGAGTCCTGCGAGGTGGTGGACACGACGGGTGCGGGGGATGCGTTCCACGCGGGCTACATCGCGGCGGTGCTCGCGGGGCAGGGCTTCGGTGAGGCGCTGCGCTTCGCGACGAAGGTGGCGGCGGTGAAGTGCGGCGTGCCGGGACCCCGCGCGGGAGCGGACCGGCTGGCGCTGCTGGGCACGGCACTGGGCGCGAGCGGGGGCGCGTCCTCTTCGCTGCTGTAGCGGCGAGGCGGACACGAGGCCGGGTCATGAAAGTCATTGTCACGGGCGCGAGTGGATTCCTGGGCTGGCGGTTGGTGCGCGCCCTGCGCACGAGCGGAGCCCAGGCCATGGGGACCTGGAGCACGACGCCGCGCGAGCACTTGGACTGCACCGACGCGCACGCCAGCGAAGCGGACATGGGGGCCGAGTCATGAAGGTCCTCGTTACGGGGGCGAGTGGGTTCCTGGGCCGTCGCCTGATGCGCGCCCTGCGCACGAGCGGAGCCCAGGCCGTGGGGACCTGGAGCACGACGCCGCGCGAGGGACTGGAGCGCCTGGACATCACCGACGCACGCGCCGTGGACGAGGCCTTCGCGGCGGGACGCTTCGACGTGTGCATCCACGCGGCGGCGCGATGCAATCTCGATGACTGCGAGCGGCACCGGACGCTCGCGTCGACCACCAACGTGGTTGGCACGGGCCACGTGGTGGAGGCCTGCCGACGCACGCGCACCCGTCTGCTCTACGTGTCCACGGACCATGTCTTCGACGGCGCACCCGCGAGCGCGTACGTGGAGACGGACGCACCTCGACCGTTGCAGCACTACGGTGTCACCAAGCGGGAAGGAGAACTGCTCGCGCTGACGCTCGAGGACGTGCTGGTGCTGCGCGTGCCACTGCTCTACGGCCTCGCGGGGCCGGACGAGAAGGCCACGTTCGTCACGTCCACGCTGGAGCGGCTCGCGGCGGGACAGCCCGTGTACGCGGATGGCGAACAGGTGCGCTACCCGGTGCTCGTGGACGAGGTGGCGGCGATTCTCACGCGCCTCGCGGGGGGAGGCGTGCACGGCGTGCTGCACTTCAGCGGCGCCGAGGCCACCACGAAGTACTCGTGGGCGCGCCGACTGGCGCATGCCTTCAACCTGGACGTGACGCTGGTGCACGCGCGCAAGGAGTCGTCACTCGCGGCGCGTCCTCGCGACAACCGGTTGGGCTCCACGCGACTGTCCGCGCTCGGGTTCGAGCCGCCGCTCACGCTCACGGAGGGACTGGACGTCCTCCGTCACCAGCGGGAGGCGGCGCGATGAGGGGGCCCGTGTCGGAAGGAGACTGGCGCGGCGTCGTGCGCGACGTGCGGGTGAACGGCCACCGCGTCACCAAGCGCGCCACGCATGGCCGGGACAAGCTCCTGCGCGAGGTGGCGTGGCTGAAGGCACTGCCGCCCAGGGCCGTCGGGTACTTCCCGCGGGTGTTGGAAGTGCGCACGGGGGAGGACTGGGCCGAGTACGACATGGACTTCTGCCCGTGGCCGGACATGTCGCGTGTGCTGGTGGATGGCACGCTGACGGTGGACGAGGCCATCTCGGGGACGCGGAGCCTCCTCGGCTTCGCCTTCGATGTGCTCTACGCGGACCATCACCGGCCCGCGCCGGAGGACTTCTTCCACGTCAGCTACGTGGACAAGTTCTGGCGCAGGGCGAGCGCGGGCCGGGGCATGTCCGAGCGCTTCGACCGGCTGTGCTCAGCGGAGCAACTGGACCTCCACGGCCGGGTGTACCCGAGCGCGGCGTCCCTGATGCGCGAGCTGCAACGCGACACCGTGTTGCTCGCGCGACTGCGTCCACCGTGCCTGGGGCGGTTCCACGGGGACTTCAAGTACGACAACGTGCTGTTCGAGCCTGCCACGGGACGCTTCCTGTTGCTGGACCCGCGCGGCTCCACCGTCACCGGGGACTCCGACAGCGACTACATGGAGGACCTGGCCAAGCTGCGCACGTGCACGCGCGGGCTCTACGACCTGGTGCGTGCCGGCGCGGCGCGGGTGAGCGAGGGCGAGGGACGCATCTCGTGGGAGTGGGCCTCGTGGGCCGGGCCGGCGTTGCAGCGCTTCGCCGCGCTGGACGCATGGCTGGTCGACGAGCTGTCCGTGAAGGCCCGCGCGCGGAGGGACGCGGACTGGCGCGTGCGCCTGGACGTGCTCATGCCGCTGCTGCTCCTGGCGAACGCCCCGTTCCAGTTGGCCCCCGTGAATCCACGGACCGAGGACATCGCGCTGGTGCTGCACGCCACGGGCGTGCGGTTGCTCGCGGAGGCGCTGGAGCTGCACGGCACCCGGGACCTGGGGGTGTCGCCATGACGCGTGAAGCCTGGGGAGCGGACGCTGGCCGCGAGGCGTGCCGGACGAGGAACGCCTCGCCTTGGCGCCGGGCGACGCAACGAGGCTGGGTGACGTCACCCGGAGCCTGCTCACTCCTCCGAGGCTGCCTGGAGGAAGCCGGGCAGCACTTCACGCAGCCCCGCGATGACCGCCGCGGCCACGAAGGCATGTCCCACGGACACGAGCGTGGGGCGCACCGCGCGGATGAGCGGCGGCAGGTGGCGCCGGTCCAGGTCATGCGCGGCGTTGACCTCCAGCCCGAGCTGACGCGCCCGGTCCGCCGCGAGCGTGAGGGCCTCCAGCGCACGCTCCCGCGCGGGGGTCTCGAAGCCTTCGACATACGCACGGCAGTTGAGCTCGACCGCCGCGGCGCCCGCGCGCGCGACGAGGTCCACGGCCGCCGGCTCCGGGTCCACGAACACGGAGATGCGCGTGCGCCCCTGGAGCGAGCGCACCCAGTGCGCCAGCCGTGCCTGGTCATCCTCCGCGCGCCAGCCGCGCTGCGTGGTGAGGTGCTGGGCCTCGAACGGTGTCACCACCCAGCAGCCGACGCCGGGTGTCCGCTCGAGCAGCGCGCCCAGGTCCTCGCGCAGGTCTCCGCCCACGTGCAGCGAGGCGCGCTCGTCACGGATGACCTCCAGTCGCGAGAGCGCGGAGACGTCCTCGGGCTTCACGTGCCGATGGTCCGGCCACTGGTGCACGAGCAGCGCGCGGCAGCCGCCCTCGACGAGCACCCGCGCGGCCTCGCCGAGGTCGGGGACGGCACTGCCTCGCGACGAGCGCAGCAGCGCGACCTTGTTGAGTCCCACGCGAAGCACGGGTGTCGAGGCAGCGGCACGCATCCACGGTCCTCCGGATTCCAGGGGACCCATCCTCGCACGGTCCTCGCGCGGGGACTCGTTCGATTCAGGCGGTGGGGTGTGGCCGCCACAGGTGCAGCACGCAGCACGTAGCACGCAGTCACAACCGACACATCAAGGAGCATCACCATGAACAAGCCCCGCAGCGTTGCCATCAAGCTGTCCGCCGACACCATGAAGTGCGTCGTCGGTGGCGCCATCACCACCACGAACATCCCCGTCGTCACCCTGCCGGGTCCCATCGTCACGGGCCCGGTGGTGACGGGCCCCATCCTCGAGGGGCCGGGCCGCGTCTTCCCGGTGCTGTGATTTCGCCGGTGAAGGCTGAACGCGTGGGCCGTTGAGGCTCATGCAGGGGGGCGCGGGCCGCCTGGAAACGGGCCCGCGCCGTCCTTCCTCTTCTTTTTCCCGGTGTGGCGGCCCTCATGACGCAGCTTTCGCGTGACGACCTGGTGGACCTCCTGGGTGTGGACCTGGGCCAGCTGTTGGCGCTCGAGTCCCTGACGCCCGCGCTGGAGGCCGCGGTGTTCCTGTCCGGCTCCCTGGTGGAGGGCATGGGCAACGCCTTCTCCGACATCGACGTGTTCATCGTCGGCGGGGGTGAGCCGAAGGGCACCAGCCTGCACAAGGCGGGGGAGGCGCTCTTCTCCGTGCACATGCTCGGCAAGCGGCGCGTGGACTTCGAGTACTGGAGTGACGCGGCCGTGGAGCGGCTCGCCGCGAAGCTGGCCTCGCTCGACCTGAAGGAGGGTGGGCCGGACAACGTGATGATGGAGCGGCGGATGACGGAGGACGAAATCGTCTTCCTCCACCGCGTGCGCACCGGCGTCGCGCTGATGCACGACAGCCGCCTGGAGCGGCTCCGCGCCCGCTTCGACTTCCCTCGGCTGTCGCGGTGGTTGCAGGAGGTGAAGATTCGCGAGGTCGACGACGCGCTCGAGGACCTCTACGGGATGATGGAGCAGCCGGACGTGGCGCTGATGCGCGCGCGGGAGCTGCTCAACTCCACCTGCGACGCCTTCTGTCACGCGCGGGGCAGCACGAACATCCGCCGCAAGTGGCGCACCAGAATCCTGGGGCAGCTCGCCGCGGGCGGCGACGCGGAGGCGCGCGCGTTCGAGCAGCGCTTCTGGGAGCTCCAGTTCCCCGACGGCGCGCGGTTGAGGGCGCAACCGGAGGCGCTCAAGGCCTATCTGGAGACGTGCATCCGGCTGTGCAACCAGCTCACGGATGTCATCGAGGGATGAGCACCATGGACCTGCTCGTTCCAGTCACCCACCTGCGCGTGCGGCGGCGCCGCGCGGAGGGCCAGGTGCACCTCATCCTGGACAACTACTACTTCGACCTCGACGAGGGCACCGATGCCGTCTGGCGCGCCTGTGACGGCGTGAGGACGGTGGCCCAGGTGGCGGAGGTGCTGCATCGCGAGCGGGGCTGGGACCTGGAGCTCGCGCTCGCCGTCACGCGCCACACGTTGGGCGCCTTCGTTCAGCAGGAGCTCGTCTCGCTCGTGGCTCCTCCTTCTTCTTCCAACCCTTCAGCAGGCGGTGAGAACCATGAGTGACAGCAGCGGCCACCTTCCCATCATCGGACGTGCCTGGCATCCCTCGACGCGTGAGCCCGGGCCGCTGCATCCCGCGATGCGGCTGTCCCTGGCGAGCTGGGTCCGTCCCGACGGGCTCGCGCGGCGCGAGCTGGTGCTCGGTGGAGCGCAGGGCGAGCCCTGGGAGGTGATGACCATCGACAGCGAGAGCGCGGAGAAGGCCTGGCGCGTGATTCCGCTGTTCGACGGGCAGCGCACGCTCTCGGAGCTGGCGCGGGAGACGAAGCTGGGGCTGGAGCTGGTGTCGTCGGTGGCGCAGGACCTGTATCACCGCGCGGTGCTGGTGCAGACGAGCGCGTTCGAGGTGGACGCGCTGGCGTACTACGAGCATCTGCGCTCGCTGGCGGGCATCGCGCAGCAGCGCTGGGGGCCGTCGGCGATGTTGCACCGGTTCTGGACGGGGCCGGTGTCGCGGCGCCTGGCGGTGGGGTACCTGCTGGAGAACTACCACTTCGCGCTGGCGGCCTCGTCGCACCAGAGCGCGGCGGTGGCGTCGCAGCCGACGGAGCGGCTGAAGACCATCCTGAGCGAGCACCTGTCGTTCGAGTACTGGCACCACGCGTGGTTGAAGCGCGGGTTGCTGGCGGCGGGGTTGACGGAGGTGGATTTGGAGCGGGCGTCTCCGCTCATCTCGATGCAGGCGCTCATCAACCACCTGCGGTGGTTGGGCATGGCGGATCCGCTGTCGTACTCGGCCTGTATCGGCGTGGGGGAGGGAGACCCGACGGCGCTGGCCACGGTGGGGAAGTTCTGGGAGCGCTTCACCGAGCACGGGGTGTTGCCGGTGGAGGCGTACGGGCCCTTCCGGGACCATGACGTGGGGGACTGCAGTGATGACCACGACCAGTTCGGGCGGGAGCCGTTCGCGGACTCGGGGCCGTTGACCGCGGCGGACCAGGCGCGCATCCGTCGCAGGCTCATCACGTTCTGCCGACTGACGATGGCGTACCACCGCGAGCTGCTCGACTTCTACGGTCCGGACGAGGGGCCGCTCGTCTTCTCCGTGGAGGACTGAGTGGCGGCGCCATGAGCGTGCTCGCGGACAGCGTCGAGACGTTCGCCCTGGATGCACGACGTGTGTCCGGGGTGCTGCGCATCCTGCCGGACGAGGTCCGTCGACATCTGGAGGGCGCGGGACGCATCCGTGTCTTCGCGCCGCAGGAGCTGGTGGCGGCGCGAGGGCAGCCGTGTGACTCGGTGCACCTGGTGCTCGAGGGGATGCTCGTGATGGGGCACCTGGGCGCGAGCCACGGTGCGTTCCTCCGGGTGACCCACGTGGCGGCGGGCGAGCTGTACGGCACGCACGCGCGTGACGCGGGAGCGACACACGGGTTCGATGTGGTGGCGAGCGGTGGCGCGCGGGTGCTGGAGGTCCCGGGTGCTGCGTTCACGGAGGCGCTGGCCCTCGACGAGACGGGTGGACTGAAGGCGCTGCTGTGCCCCGCGCTGCGCCGGGCGTTGCTGGACCTGTTCGTCGAGGATGTGGAGCCGGAGGGCGCGCTGCGGCTCGCGGCATGCTTCCGGGAGAGCACGGTGGCGGAGGGCACGGTGCTCATGCCCGCGGGGGCCACGGCGGCGGAGTGGTGGGTGCTGCGCCAGGGCTCGGTGCGCTACGGCGAGCGGGCCCTCGGGCCGGGCGAGGACTTCGCGCTGGATGCGCTGCTCCTGGATGCGCCCGTCTTCGCCGCGGCGACGGCGCTGGAGCCGAGCACGCTGTTGTCCGCGCCCCGAGGTGCCACGGCCGAGGTGCTGCTGCGCTTCCCGGGAGTCCGCCGGGCGCTGGGGCGACGGGTGGCTCGCAGCAGCGCGCAGTTCAACCGCTGGCCGCACGTGGTGCTCACGGATGTGAGCGCGCCACCCGAGGTGCCCCCGGAGGAGGAGTCCTCCCTGGAGCTGCCCGAGCGACCCAGCGCCGCGTCGGGATGGAAGCCGGTGCCGTTCTACCGACAGCAGGAGCACATGGACTGTGGGGCCGCGTGCCTGCGCATGGTGGCGCGGTACCACGGCCATGAGCTGGACTACCCCTCGCTGATGAAGCTGGCGGGCGTGAGCCGCTACGGCACCAGCTTGTTGGACCTGTCGCGCACGGGGGAGCAGCTCGGGTTCATCACCACGGGCATCCAGGCGGACTGGGAACTCTTGCGCTCGGTGGACCTGCCGGCCATCGCGCACTTGCAGGACCGGCACCACTTCGTCGTGGTGTGGCGGGTGACCCGCAAGGGGGTCGTGGTGGGGGACCCTTCGTTCGCGACGCGCACGATTCCGCGAGAGGCGTTCGAGCGCTCGTGGAAGGGGATGTTGCTGCTGCTCAAGCCGTCGGACCGGATGACGACGGCGGTGGCGCCGCTGGCCCCGAAGCAGCGCGAGCAGTCCGCGCTCGGGCGCTTCTCGGTGCTGCTGCGTCCCTATCGCTGGGCCATCGCGGAGCTGGTGGGGCTGTCGCTGCTGTTGCAGGTGCTGGCGCTGGCGTTCCCGCTGGGGAGTCAGGTCGTCATCGACCGGGTGTTGATGCGAGCGGACACGGCGTTGCTCGACGTGCTGCTCGTGGGGTTGCTCGGGACGGCGGTGATGTCCGGGGTGTTGTCCTATGCGCGAAGCTACCTGGTGCTGGAGGCGTCCACGCGCATCGAGCGCGACGTGGTGGAGACGCTGTACCGGCGCATCCTGGATGGGGCCTCGGGCCTGTTCCAGCGCTTCACGACGAGCGACATCCTCAACCGGTTCCTCGAGGTGGGGTTGGTGCGCGGGTTCATCGTCGACAACGCCATCGCCATCACCATCGACGTGGCGTTGGTGTTGAGCACGGCGACGGTGCTGACGCTGTACTCGCCGGTGCTGGCGGTGCTGGCGTTGGCGTTGATGCCGTTGCACCTGTTGGTGTCGGCGGTGGTGGGGCGGCAGGTGCGCAACCACACGGTGGCGTACCTGTCACAGCATGACCTGTACCAGACGCACCTGATGGACTCATTCAAGGGCTTCGAGTCGCTCAAGGCGCATGCGTTGGAGCTGCCCTTCCTGCGCACGATGCAGCGCCTGTTGGCGCCGTCGCTGCAGCACGGCTTCAAGGCGGCGATGCACGGGGCGATTGGCGCGAGTGTGTCGCAGACGTTGGACCTGATGGGCAGCGCGCTGGTGCTGTGGGTGGGCTCGAAGGCGGTGCTGCGCGGGGAACTCACCGTGGGCGCACTCATCGCGGCGACGCTGTTCGCGCGGCAGATGAGCGGGCCGTTGGTGCGACTGGCGACGCAGTGGCGGGACTACCAGCGGGTGCGAGCGCACCTGGAGCGGGTGGGGGCGGTGCAGGAC
>NZ_SRLW01000086.1:0-33355 GCF_006518215.1 Myxococcus sp. AB025B | reverse complement strand
CCCCCGTGGTGGGCTTCCGGCCCCGCGCGGACAAGACCTTCCGCGAGCAGGTGGAGGACGCCGAGCGGGAGATCATCCTCCACGTGCTGGCCCATACCCACGACAACGTCACGGAGGCCGCCCGGCTCCTGGACCTGGAGCGGGGCCACTTCTACAAGAAGATGAAGGCCCTGGGGCTGCGGCGAGGCAGTTCTGACGCGTAAGCATTGGTATTCACTTGGGTCTCCTGGCCGGCCAGGACGGCCGGAATTTGTCGCGTGTTCACGGCGTGCTCAACTGGAGTACGTGCCACCAACTGGAGTGCATTGACTCGGCTGGCTTGGTAGTCGACGTCGCGGCCCACGTAGTAGGTCGCGGTGACGGCAGGGGTTGAGTGCCCCGCAAGTTGTTGCGCTGTCGCGATATCTCCACCGCTGTCTCGCAACAGGTGGGTGATGAATGTCTTCCGGAGGGTGTGGAACGTCGTCCCCTCCGGCAGCACCACGCCAGCCCTCTTCGCGATGCGCCGAAGGAGGTTCGCCGTCTTCCACGACTTGCTCCGCATGCCCCCCTTCTTACGTTCCAGGGGCGACGGGAACACGAGCGCCGAGGTCGCCGTGGCGCGGGCCCTTTCAATCTCCGGCACAAGCACTGGATGCAGCGGCACCACGCGCACCTTGGCTCCCTTCGTCGTCTGCCGCTCCCAGCTGCGCCGGAAGTGGATGGTTCCGTGCGGCCCCTCATCCAAGCGAAAATCAGTCCACAGAAGGCCGCCGAACTCACCCCGCCGCCCGCCAGTGAGCACCGCAAGAATCAGGAGTAGGCGATACGGGCCGGCAGCCTCGAGCAGAGCTTCGACCTGGACGCGGGACAACACCACCACATCGGCCGCAGCAACCGTAGGGCGTGGCACAGCGTTCCACGGGTTCTCGCGGGCACACCGCAGCCGGTTGACGCCGTACTTCCAAATGAGCCTGCCTCGGATGTGGAGCTGGCGGACGGTCGACTCGGCCTGCCCCGCGGCACGCGCCTTGACCAGCAGCGCTTCACAATCCGCCGGAGTCACATCGCTCGTGGGCTTGCTCTTGAAGTGGGCATCAAACCAGATCTTCACCTGGCTGCGCATCGGCGCCTGGCTGGAGAGGTGAGCGTGCGCTTCGAGGTACATCGCGTGCAGCTTGGTGCACGGGATGATGTCGAACTCCGCAGGCTCCAACCCCTTCCGGCGACGCTCCGACTTGATGTGGAGTTCCATCGCGTAGCGGGTCGCTGCCTCTTCCAGTTCCGCGCTGCACGCCTCCCGCCTGATGGCACCAGCCGAGTCCTTGTACCGGACGTGCCACGTGCCGAAGTCAGGAGCGCGACGATAGAGTCGTTTCCCCGCTGCGAGGACGGCCTCACCAGCCTTGTTCGGCCGAAAGAACGCTCCAGGCTTCATCGCTCACTCCCACGCTGCCGCCCAGCGACCCACGCCCGAACGGCGTCAGGGTCGAATCGATAGTTGCGAGGACCGAGCTCTATGAACGGGAACCCCGACCGGCGTCGGATCTGCTTCCACACCCAGTCTTCACTCACATTCAGGAATCGCGCGACATCGGCAGCGCGCCAGAGCCCCGCCTCCGGGACCACCACGAGCGACGCACCGCCCTTGCTGCCAGCCCGACCGTCGTCATCACAGCCAACCATCACGTCACCCTCGCCACTGCACGTCCAAGCAGTATTTGTGCCGACGCAAGGACAGGGGGCCGCCTGTCCTGAGATGTGGTCGCCCGCTGCTCACCCCCGGCCAACGTCTGTGTTTCAGACGAGCCTCGTGGCAACCACGTACAAGAGCTAATACCAGCCACCAACCCAGCAATCAATCGGGGTTGTGCATTTGGCTTGACGCCGGCGACGTTCCTCGGGGTGTCCGAGATTTCGGCGTCCCGCATGACTTCCCAGGTGTCTTGGATTGGGCGCCGCGTCAGTCCGTCAACCGAGACACCAGACGCGAATCGAGACGCCGATACATCCAGCATCATCCCATCGCTCTGACCCTGGCGGACGTACACGTACCACCTCGAAAAAGACAGCACGCGGACGATGACGGGTAGAGCACCGTCCGGTGCCGGAGCAGTGCTCGGACGCGGTTTCCCGGCCGAGTGCCGCTCTTGAACTTGTGGGTGTCGTCGCTGGCTACCCGTTACTCCCAGCGAAGTGTACTCGGACAAGATGCGCCGGGTGCGGCGGCGCTGTCAAGCCCGTCTGCTCCTCCTCGTCACGATGAGCGGCATGTTACTCACCGTGGACGTCGCACTCCGTCGCGTGCGCGCAATCACGGGCGACGCGCACCGCGAGGTGGCAGCACGCGGAGACGTCCCGACGTGCCGCCGTGAGGGTGACGCGCCGACGCACAGGGCGCCGGTGCCGTGCTGCAACTGGCGTCACCGTCCCGCCCTCGCTGCAGCCTCGTGGCACAACGCCTGCCATTCCCTTGTCCGAATCTCCGACACGATGACGGCCCTTTTGATGGTGCGTGTGACGCTGGACTGGATGGACGCCTGAAGCGCTTGCGCGTCTCGCGGCTCAATCAGCCGGCGCTCGTCTTCGCGCCTTTCTTCGTCGGCCTCACTCTCGGCGCGGTACTTCGTCCGGAGGGCATCGAGGGCTGCCTTGTCCTCGTCGGCGAACTCGCGGGGCGTCTCCCGCTTCAGGCAGCGCTCGAGCGGCGACGTCGTCCAGACGTGCCACTCGCTGCGGGTGCCGGCGATGACGAGCGGGAGAATGGCGAGGGTGCCGACGTACAACGGCAGTCCGAGGTGCTCCCGCCAGTTGCGCCAGTTCATCGCCGCCCCCGGATGCGCTGGTCGATGGACATGGGGACCGGCTTGTCCCCCTTGATGGGCAGGTAGCACCCGTCCTTGTACTCGGCGCTCCCCTTCGGGCAGTTGGGAACCCGTGCATCGAGCTTTGCCCAGCACCCGCCGTTGATGCCCACGTAGCCCTCCGGGCACGGAGGCGTGTCCTGGCCCGGCAACGGCTTGTCCGGGAGGCGCACGCGACCGATGGTCATCGACTCCTTGCTTGAGCTGAATCGGACCAAGTCCGTCAGCAGCAGCGTCGCTGTGTCTCCCTGCGGTAGTCGCGCCACCAGCGGGCTCGGCGTCGACATGGGGGCTAGCGGCTCTACATAGATGTGGCCGGCGGTCCACGGGGCCAGCAGCGCCACGAGGACGCCAGCTGCGGCAAGTCCCGTGGCCCAGGCTGGCACGCGCGACGGCTTGACGGGCGTGGCGACAGGGGGAGGCATGGGCCGCGAGTACAGCACCTTGCCGGTAGCGAGGTGAGCCCGCGCATGGGGCTCCGTGAGCGCCCCCTCGGCCAGCGAGGCGCCGAGGTCGAGGACAGACGCCAAGTGCTCGGGTCGCCCCGCTCGCTGCTCCACGGTCAACATCGCGTCCGGCCCCGGGTAGGCCGTAACAAGGGCCTGCACCGCTCCGCTGGGGACGCGCTCAGGGCACGCGCCGGTGGGTACTTCCATGAGGGCAGGGAGACCCAAGCCCTCGTTGCGCGTCAGGTAGACGCGGCCGAGCCCAAAGAGGTGCCGGAGGCGCGGCCCGAGAGCGTAGACGCCTCGTCCGGGGCTCACGTACCCCTGCCCTTCTTCGCGGCGGGCTTCTTCTTGGCGGCGGGCGGCGGAGCAACCCGGATCTCCCCCTCCGTCAGTTCGTGGGCCGACAGGGAGTGTTCGACGAACGACCGGACGATGTCGTTGGCGGACACCGGTCGATTCGTGTGCGGCGACACCTTCCCCGCCGCCGCCGCCCGCTTCGCCAGCACATCAACCTTCGCCCAAAGGCGCAGCGGGAGGCGCACTGGACGCTGGAACGTCTCGTCCAACGGGTCCCGAGTTTTGAACTCCTCCATCCGCATACCCCTCCGTACGGCCACCGCACGTGCGGCCATGTCCCCCTCCTTAGTCGGTGCCGGCCCGAACCCTCAAGCCGAATCATGGTTTAGCAGGACCAACCATACCTCTCGACGAACCCACTTGCAATCCTGTGAGTGATATCACATGATGATTCTCACGACGGACGGACGGGGCCCCCGGGAGGGGGAGCGGTGCAGGGCGGGCGCGAGCTGGGTGGCCAGCGAGGACGTCGGGAAGCGCAGCACCTCCAAGGGGGAGCACATGACGACGGACAGAGCTGTGACGACGGCGGAGCTGAGGAAGAGGGTTAAGGACGTGCTGGCGAGGCTGGACCACCTTGAGGCGTTCGGCGGGACGGAGGCGGAGTACGACGCCTCCAACGCTGAGGCGACGGCGCTCGGGGACCTGGCGGACGCGACCGAGCGCGCGGCGGGCCGACCGGGGTTGGACGAGCCCGAGCCCGCGAAGGCGTAGCGGCTCTCGGCCCCAGGTGATGAGCCTGGGCCCTCCTCTCATCGCAGCCCGCCCTTCGGGGCGGGCCCTTCCACCACAGACTTATCGCCGCACAGCGCGGCAACTGAAGGGGCAGCAATGGCGAACGACACGACGAACGACGGAGGGAAGGAGGCGCCTCCGGAGCCAAGGGAGTCCCTCCGGACGCTTCTCGCGTCCATGGAGCACCACGGGACTCCCGAGTCCTGGCCCGAGGGGCTCTACGAGCAGTTGCAGCTCGCAGCCCTGCACCAGGAGGAGGATGCGACGGAGGGAGACGGCGAGGACGACGCCATCGTCGCGGCGGCTCGCGAGATGTACGGGAGCACCGAGATCGAGTTCGACAGCGCGCCGAAGGTGTCCATCGGGGAGGACGGCGCCTTCGTCAGCGCGTGGGTCTTCGTCCCTCGCTCCTCACTGAAGTAGTCCCCGCCGGGCGCATCCCGGCAACCCCTCAATCACTTCTGAGCTGAATGGAGGCTCGACATGAGCCTGATGGCGGAGCTTTGTCGTGTGGTCGAGCATCGAGAGGACCCGGGGCCCTGGCTCCGGCGCGCGACGCACGCGGTGGCAGACGCTCTCCGCAGCGCCCCCAGGCTGAAGACGTGGCACGTCGAGCGCGGGCTCTACGTGTCCGCGCTGCTGGGCGCGGTCTGGGGGGAGCACCGGGACACGCTCGGGCTGCCCCTTCCCCCCACGGGCATCTTCGCAGCCCTGGGGCTGAGCCCGGTGACGGTTGGGTGGCTCGCGGTCGTGATGCTGGCGGTGTCGCTGCTCGACGCCGTCTACGGGGCGGAGCTGGACAGCATCGCCGCTCGGGAAAGTGAGCGGGCCGAGGCGGAGGGGCGTGAGCCCGTCCAAGTGGAGTGCACGCCGCGAGCTGCACTGCTCCGTCGACGTCAGCCCTGGATGTCGCTGGGCCTGCTGGCGTACGCGTTCGGCTGGGTGGGTGCTGTCGGCTTCGCGTGGCGCCTCGCCTACCCACTCTGGCGCCGATGGTGGCGGAACCGCTACCCGCTGATGAAGGGCGGCGCGTGATGGACTCCCCTACCCTCATTCACACCGAGCGCGGCCCGGACGTCCACTCACGCTCGAGCATCCGCAGGTGGATGCTGATGCACCTCGTAGAGCACCGCGACGCTTCCGGCGAGGTGAACCTCACGTCGTTGGTGGAGGCGTGGGACGCGGCCCAGGCCGGCGGCGAGGCAACGCTCGACGAGCACCACCCCGCGTGGGACGTCGCCGTCGAGGTGGCCGAGCGGGCCGACACCAGCGAGGAGATTGAGGACGAAGCGCCCCTCCTCTGCGACAGGTGCGGGAGGTACGCGCACGGCCGGTTCAAGGGCGCCGGACACAACCGCTGCGCCGATGCCGAGTGCGAGTGCTACTGCACGCGCATCAACATGGTGAGCCCATGAGCTGCGTGGGCGAGCTGGCGGACTGCTGCGCGCGACTCCGGACGCTCAGGAAGTGGTGGCGTCCCGGAGAGGTGGACGTCATCGCGGCGTGCATCGAGGAGGCAGAGCAGCTCCCCGAGCGCGAAGCCGCGGAGCGAGAGGCGCTGCGCGTGGCGGAGGACGAGCTGCGCGAGCTCGTGCCCAACGGCACCGACGCCACCCAGTCGAGGTGGCGCGAGCTACAGCGCCGCGTGACGGCCGCGAGGAAGTCCCTCAACGACCTGGCCGTGGCGTCGAGCGCCCTCTACGCGGCACTCGGTGTCGAGCTGTGGTGGGCGCGCACCAACCACTGGCGCGAGGGCGTCGAGAACGCGAACGCGAACGGGCGCTGAACGTCAGACCCAGCAAGTAGTCTGCTTGTGATTGAACCTATCAAATCAGTACGGATGCCACGCGCACACGGAGCACCCCGAGAAGAGCTGGGTGCTCTGCGAGCGCGAGGACGGACACACGGGCCCGCATCGGTGGCGGGACCACGAATGGACAGACGCGGTGGACGACACCACCGCGGTGGAGCGCGAGCTGATTCGCCGCGCCGAGCAGGACGCGGGCGAGCGCTACGAGTGAGGAGTGCAGCATGGCGGACGGAAGCAGCGAGCTGAGTGTCGGGGGCGGTTGGAACGAGGAGCGTCGAGCGCTGGTGCGGCGAACCATCTGCCCTCGTGGAATCAGCGAAGACGAGTTCATTCTCTTCATGGAGCAGTGCAAGCGCAGCGGGTTGGACCCGCTGCTCAAGGAAGCCTTCTGCGTCGCCCGGAGGCAGAACGTCGGGAACCGGGAGCGCCCCAACTGGGTGACGAAGCACGAGTTCCAGCCCTCCGAGGCCGGGATGCTCGCCCGCGCGGAGCGCTTCCCGGACTTCAGGGGCATCCAGGCCAGTGCGGTGTTCGCCGAGGACGACATCACCCTGGACCAGGGCCAGGGCCAGGTGGTGCACCGCTTCAACCCCGCCAAGCGCAAGGGCGCGTTGGTGGGCGCGTGGGCCCGGGTGGTGCGCGACGGGAAGTTGCCCGTCGTGGTGTGGCTGGACTTCAGCGGCTACGTCCAGCAGACGCCGCTGTGGGCCAAGATTCCCATGACGATGATCGAGAAGTGCGCCCGGGTGGCGGCCCTGCGCAAGGCGTACCCGGAAGCCTTCGGCAGCCTGTACGTGCGTGAGGAGCTCCCTGCGGACGAGTTCTCCCCGGCTGAGGAGCCGCCCCCAACCTCTACTGTGGTCGTCGAAGAGCCCTCGCGCCCGTCAACCAGCCCTGCCCTTCTCCCGGAGAAGACGGCCACGCGCGAGGCTGCGGAGCTGGCCGCCGCTGGCACCACCGCGAAGGCGAACGTGTCCGTGGCTTCCTCCAGGGCCCCTTCCCCTGCGACGACGGCTCGGGTGCCCCAGAGTGTTCCGCCCACCCCGAGGAACTCTGCCGCCCTCGTCGCCTTCGGCCCCTGCAAGGGGAAGCTCGTCGGCGAGCTGTCGGACGAGGAGGTGACGGACGCCATCAACCTCGCCAACGAGAAGCTGGCCGAGCAGCCTCGCGCCCGATGGGCGAAGGCCATGCGAGAGAACCTCCAGGTGCTCGAAGCCGAGTTCGCCTTCCGCGAAAGCCAGCAGCAACCTCGCCAGCCGGGCGAGGACGGCTGACACGAGCACGCGTCGAGTCCTCGGCCCGGGACTCCGCGCGCACCCCGTGCCCCTCCGGGCGGGGCCTCTACGTGGCCAGCGCGGGTGAACCCCAAGAAGTCGAGTGAAAGCTCGGCTCCCGAGGCGGCCGATCAGCACGCGCGCCAGCCACACCTGCTGGGCATTGGGCCCGGCAGGCCTTTCACGGCGCGAAGTCGCGCCATGCGGTGACCGGTCGGTTCCCCCTTCCGGCCGGTCACCGCGCCTCTTGCAGTCGTAGCACCGCCGCACCGCAACACCTCACCACGCACGCACACCGGCCCGGTCCGAATGTCTCGGACAGCGGGCACTCCCCTCGTACGCCTGGAGTACCGAACATGAGATTGCTGTGTCTGCTGTTCCTTGCGCTGCTCGCCGCACCGGCAACCGCTGCTGACCTCAACTACTTCACGATGCTGCCGACGACGCCGACGGCGAGCGGTGTGCCATCCGAGGCGAAAGCCTTCTACGTCGAGTGGCGCGACGGTGCCGCCCGCTACACCGAACTGCTCGGTGCCAACGAGGAGATCCAAAAGAAAGTCGGCAAGCCGCTCGACAGGCAGGGGGCGCTCTGCGTGCTCTGGACCAAGGTGTCCGAGTTCGCTCGCGAGACGGAAGTTGTGCTCAAGGCGCGTGCCGTCGCCCAGGGACGCACGCCTCCGTCGTGGACCGCCAACGCAGTGGCGAAGACGGCCGAGCGCGCGAAGAAGGAATGCCAAGACCCGACGGACGACTACGGGGACCGGCAGCCCAACCTCGGGCGCCGGTACATGGAGGAGTTGGCCAAGTCGCGCCACTCCCGCGCCGAGCTCGTGCGCGACGATGACTTGCTCGGCAGCCTCTCGCGTCTCGTTGGTGCCATCGAGGAGGTGGTGAAGTCCCTCCCGGCCCGCGCCGGCACGGCGCTACAGGCAGGCTCTACGTCGGTGCCGGTGCTCGACCCACGACTGTTTCTCCCCAAGGAGTGCAAGGGCGTGGAGTGCTCGCTGTGAGGGCCCTCTGCCTGGTGGTCGTGGCGATGCTGGTGGCTGGCTGCGGCACGCCCGCCCAACGGAAGTGCAACTCGCTCCGGACGCAGTACGACAGGAGTCACGCGTCCTGCAACGACTGCCTCGATGACCTCGAGGTGCACGGCGATGAGTCCGTCTGCACGCCGCTCTGCGAGGCGCCCTGCAAGGCCGGGAGTGGCGCCGTCGGAGCCTGCTCGGAGGCGGCGCGAGAAATCGCCGCTGAGCGCGAGAAGGCGAAGGCAGCCAAGAAGGACTGACGTCCCCTGATTCACGTGCGGGCGCAGCAGCACGAGTCGCCCGTGCCACCCGCTGAATCAAATCAATCCAAAAACATGGAGCACGCCATGAAGAAAGCCATTGCGCTGTTGATGTTGTTCGCCTGGGCGCCCGTTGCGCTCGCCGCTCACCCGCCACTCACCCAGACCAGCAACATCCCGGGGCTGAAGCGCGTCTACTCGGAGGTCATCTTCTCGAACTCCAAGCGCCTGCTGTCGACGCTGACCAGCGCCTTCCGGAACCGTGTGGACATGTCGTCACCGCTGGCGATGGAGGACATCCAGTGCGCCATGGCGAAACTCGGCGCTGGGTTCGCGCAGGACATGATGTTGAACCCGCCCAAGGGGCTGAGCCCGGATGACATCAAGGGGCTTCCCGATGCCGTAGCTCACTACCGCGCGCTCGAGGAGCAGTTCTGCCGGCCGCCCCCCGGGGCCTCCGTGAACCGCGGGGAGGAGCTCGTCAAGCTGTTCATCAAGAGGAACACCGAGGGCACGTCCCAGGCGAAGAGCATCACCAAGAAGTACGAGTCGCGAGCCGAGCAGCTCGCGGATGACGGCTCCTCGGTGAGCGCCGGCCAGATTGCGCTCGCTGTCGCCATCGCCGTCGCCATCCTCGCGAAGGAAGCCGTCCCGGTCCTCCCGTAGCCCTCTGACTCACGCGCGGGCGGTGCAGTACGGGCCACCCGCGCTCCTCTCTGCTGTGCCCGAGGTGAAACGTGACGCAGGCCGAGATGCGAAAAGCTGTGGAGGCATTCAAGTTCGGGCCGCCCTTCTCGCTGCTGGACTTCCAGGTGGAGCTGCAACACGACGACGGAGACCACGTCTACGTCCGTGTGAGCGCGGCCTTCGCTGAGCGAGAGTCCGGGGACACTCGGCGCGCCAGTTTCACGAAGCGGGTGGCGTACGGCGGACTGAACCGGCCGGCACTGCTGGCCTCGCTGCGTGAAGTGCTGCGGAGCTTCGTCCTGCATGAGTTGGACGAGTCCATCCTCGTTGACGGTGTGAGGGTTTTCGACCCCCACGCCCCAGGCGCTGCTGCCGCCGACCTAACAGCCCTCCAGGACCAGCTTGAGGTGTTGGCCAGTCCTGCCCCCACCGCCCCATCCGCGGTGACGTGTGACCAGGACTACGAGGCGGCGACCAAGGTGCCGGAGCTAAAGGCCGAGGTGGGCAAGGCCCGAGCCGCGCTGGCTGGTTACCTGGGCCGGCCGCTCATGGACAAGGACTCGCTGCTCGTCCTCGTGGAGGGCGCGGTGGCGCGGGGCAACAACTCCGAGGATGAGCTCGCCAAGGCCGAGTCCGAGCGCGACGCCTCGCGAAGGTTGGGCGCGGTGCTGGGCGTGAAGCTGCGAGAGGTGACGAAGGCTCTCGGGGACGAGGGCAGCGAGACGCCTGTGGCCCTGGCTGAGAAAGTCGTCGCCGAGCGCGGCGCCGCCCAGCAGGAGGGGGAGATGCAACACGACCGCGTGGAGGGACTGGAGAAAGACCGCGAGCGAATCCAGGACCTCCTCATCGACATGGTGGAGAAGCGAAAGGCTGCGGAGGAGTCGCTCCTTGAGCGCGTCGCCACGCTGGAGCACGAGCGCGACGAGCTGAAGGGCGCCAACATCCTGAACCGCAACGCGGTGAAGCTCCAGCACGAGGCGCGCGAGACCGCCGAGGCCCGCTTGCGTGCGCTGACGGATGCACTCGCGCGTGGGGTCGAACAGTGGCGCCGGGACATGGCCAGGGGGTTCAGCGTCAAGGACTACTTCGACCTTGGGGATGTCATCGCGGCCTACGACGCCGCCCTCGCCTCCCAGTCCCCGCCCGCCCCGGCGCAGGAGAGCAACACGCGCATGCTGCGCGCGACGCTCCAGGCTTGTGGCTGCGACCCGGTCGCACCGTGCAACGCCTGTCTCGCACGCTTGGATTTGCTGGATGCGAGTTCCACCCCGCCCGCTCCGGCGCAAGACCGCGTCACACTGGACGAGGTCGTCGCGGACATGCCCCTGTGCAGTACCTGCGGCGTCGCCATGTGCCCGGGGTGTGCTCCGCCTCGGTCCGAACCCGCCCCGGTGCAGGTGTCCGAGGACGCGGCGCTCGCTGAGAGACTGCGGAGCCTCAAGGCTGGCGAGCCGCCCGTCGCGTTCACCTTCACGCGAGAGCCGCCCCCGCCCGTCCCGGAGAAGGGGGACGCGTGGTCTGAACTGCTCACCTCTGCGGAGAGCATGCCGGCGCCGCTGGAACACAGCCACGACGGGGAGACCGGCCAACACGAGGAGGATTGCGACCGTTGTTGCTGGGAGGGACTCCAGGCCAAGGCGAAGGCTGCTCGGAGCGCTCTCCCGGCCCCCACCCAGCCCGCGCTGGTGGAGGCGGTGGCCTGTGTGATTCCGGCCGTGCGCGGCGCCGTGCACGCGTGGAGCGCCGAGTCCGACGAGAGGCTGGTCCCACTCGACATGGCCCACCACGCCGCCACGCTCAGAGACCTGAGCGCTCTGCTCGCCGCCTACGACGCCGCGAAGGGAGGTGGGCGATGAGCCCTGATGCGCTGGAGTTGTTGGTCTACCAGGCGCTCCGCAAGCACGGGCTGTCACGGTCGCTCTGCATGGAGTCGGCGCGGGTCGTGCGGTCGGCGGCGGACGTGGCAGTCGAGGACGGTGCGAAGGGAGGGGCGGCGTTGTGCTCCATGAAGGGGCGGTGCCACGGCTCGCTCGCACACTGCGACGACTGCGGAGACGTGGGTCTCCTCTGCGACATGGAGGGGTCGTGCGACCTGCACCGAGAGCGGTGGACGGAGTGGGTGCTCGAGCGCTCGGAGGTTGCGCGGGTGGCGCGCGACGAAGGCCACGCGGCCGGGCGCGCCGAGGCGCGGAAGGAACGGCAGGAGGAGTTGGACAAGGCCAACGCCTTCGTCAGCGAGGCTCGCCGGCAGGCGGCCCAGTATGACGAGGCGCTGTTCAAGGCGGGACTCACGGGCGTCGAGACGCTCGACAAGGCGCGGGTGGTGGAGGTGCTGCGCAAGTGGTTGCCTCCGACGCACGCCGCCTTTGACGACCTGGGGCTCACCCTCGACGCGCCGGCCGGAGGTGGCAAGTGAGCCGCATCGGTGACGACTACTGGAGGTGCTGGAGATGTGGCGGACTGCACTACTTCCGCATGACTCGCTGCCCAGTGCGGAGGTGGTCATGAGCCGCACGTACACGCGAGACGAGGTGCAGGCGGTGGTGCACGAAACCGCCCAGCGCTACGAGCAGCTGGCGGACGCGTACACTCGGGCGGGCGACAAGCGTGAAGAGGCGTTCGAGCGTGGGCGTGTGGAGGGGTGCCGCGAGGTGCTGCGTCAACTGGACGCGCTGCCCAACCCTCCGGCCGGTCCGGAGAGGTCTCCGAACCCGCTGCACGGCGCAGAGGTCCCCGCTGGGACGCTCGTTGAGACGTTTCCGGGCTCGTCCTTCGTCCGGCTGGAGCCGCGCTCCCGCGCACCCACGCCCGTGCCTGCGGTGCCGGCGCTCAAGGCCGAGCCCACCGCGCCCGAGGTGGTGTGGGAGGGCGAGGGGGTGCGGGTGCTGGCGGATGGGACGTGGGAGTTCGTCTCGGGCGGCACGTACCGTGAAGGTTTCAACGCTCTCGCTCGCGCGCTGGCCGAGGCGAAGAGGGAGACCGCGCAGGCAGCGCACAAGGCCGCCGAGGCCATGCGCGAGAGGGCGTCGGCGGAGTCCGAACGCCTCGGACGCCAGTGGGGAGTCCTCCGCTCGATGAAAATGACGGAGCACGCCAACGCAGCGACGAAGGTGGCCGCAGCCATCCGCGCCCTGCCGCTGGAGTCCGAGGGCGAGGTGCCGTCCACCGTCGACGCGGACCTCGCGGCCAGGGCGCTGGTCGACGCCGTCCACAACGCGGTCAACGCCGTGGCTGACGAGGTGCTCGCACACCTTGACGCGGGGAGCGTCGGGACGGCGCGCAGGGCGCTGGCCGCCATGCGGCAGGCGGTGAAGCCGTGAGCCCGTCCACCGTCGCCAGCCTCGTCGGCTGGGCTCTCTTCGCCGCCAGCATGGCCGTCCACGTGTACGCGCTGTGCCTCAAGGACAGAGAACACGAGCAGCGCCAGGTTGAGCAGTACCTGCAGGAGCGCCGCGAGCGACTGGAGCGCATGCGGTGAGCGTCCACGCCATCAACGCCCGGGGGCCCTACCGCTTCACGCGCGCGGGCCGCGACGTCTACCACATGCCTCTCGCCCGCCCTTGGTCCTGGGCGCTCACCCACCACGGCATGTGGAGCCTGTTCATCACGGACCAGGAGCCCGCGCGCCAGGGAGTGCCCGCGCGCCGGTTCCCCCTCCACCCGCCGGAGGCCGTCCTGGGGCACTGGCTCGCCATCTACGCCACCACCGAGTATGACTCGGACGCCGTCCTGTGGCTCCGCGAGGCACACGGCTTGGAGGCGCCTGCCGGCAATGTGTTGCCCGCCGGGGCGTACGTCGCCATGGCACGGCTCGCCGAGGTGAGCACCATCGGCAACGACTCGCGCAGCTTCGGCCGCGACCCGTGGTGGTCGCCCGTGGGCTCGCCGTACTGCCGAGGCACCATCGCGTGGTGGCTTGAGGAGGTGGTTGTCTTCGAGCCTCTGCCCGCCTCGCCGGCCGGACGTCTCACGTACTTTGACGGGGAGCTGCTCCCCGAGCTCCGTGAGCGCGTCCGCCTCGCCAAGGACGGTCTCTGGCGTCCCGAGGTCTATCCCGTGCCGCTGGCGCTCCCCCTGCTCACGCTGGAGCCCGCGCCACCACCACCGCCCCCTGCCCCACCGCAACACCAGGTCAAGCCGCCGCGCCGCGAGCTGCCGGCCAACGACGCCCCCGTACCTCCCATGGGGCCCGTGCAGCAGCTCGGGCTCTTCGGGGAGCCTGGTCCTGCCACGGCGCCCGACGAGCGCTCGAGCACCGAGTCCCCCACGCCACCCGACGAGCCTCCCGCCGAGCTGCTCGACGTCACAACCCCGTGCGGCACCCCGCCGTCGGTGCTCCTGGCCGCCGCCGCGCGCGTCCGCGCCCTCCTCGCGGACGGAGCCCGCCACGACTTCCGCGAGGTGATGGCCGCCGCCGGCGACGACCTCAAGGGGCGGCCCCTGCACTACCGGGTGACAGCATGCCCAGCTGAGGGCGGCCCGCTCGCGCCGTGGAAGGTCCCCGTCACAGTGACAGGCGATGGACAGGGGAGGTGCTGGTTCACCGCCCGGGCCACGAGCACCGAGAACAATGGCGGCACGTCATGATGAGGCACACCCTCACCAAGGCGCTGGAGATGGTTCGCGCCCGCGTGGCGTCCGGCGACCCAGACCTGCGCACCGCCCTTCACTTCGTCGCGCGCTCGCACCGGCTGTTTCCCGAGCCCACCGCCGCGCGCTCCGAGAAGGCCGTTGTCCTCATGGACAAGCTCCTGGATGGCATCCGCTACGACGCCACGCCGCAGGAGATGGACAGCCCCTTCCCTGCTGGCCCGACCGAACAGCAGCTCCTCTCCTACCGCGGCTGGACGGAGGCATGCCTCACCGCACGTCGGAACATGGCGCCTCCGGGCAAGGGGGGACTGGGGCTCGGTACGTGGAGTGACGTGGGCGGCTTGACGCGGCTCCAGGCACTGGGGCTCGTCACCTTGGCGCTCGAGCGCCTATCCCGTATGCCGGAGTTTGGGGCGGGCCCCCTCTTCCCTGGTGTGCAGCGCTGACGCGGACGGACGTACTCCTCAAGAGGTATGGCTGCCGCTGGCGTCGATGGGAGACAACCACGCGACCCTCTCCTCTCCGTGGAGCCACACCATGCTGCGCGTCGCCGTCACCGCCGTTGCGGCACTCGTCGTCATGTCGTGCGCCGACTCGGGGTGCCGGTCTTCCGCTGCGGCACCCTCAGCGCGGCCGGACGGGCCATTCGCCGGACAGGCGCGGCCGCCCTGTCGTGGCACGGCCGAGGTGCCCCAAGTGGAGCTGCGTAGCGCGTGCTGGGTGCAGGTACAGGCCCCCAAGAGCGCGGCCAAGGGCGTCGTGGAACTCGAGGGGAAATTCTACGCGCCAGCCGCCCAGGACCGCGCACCCAACGGGTAGGCGCCCCGGCACCGCCGTTGCCGCCGCCCTCGTGTACCCTCCGCGCCATGCCACACGACCGCGTCACACGCGCGCGCGCATTCCTGATGCGCCTCAAGACCTCCACCCCGCGAGAGGTGGTCGACCTGCTCGACAGCGTCGAGCCCGAGCTCCGGAGCTTCTTCGAGAAACACACGAGCGAGCTGCTCGATGACGTAGCCCCCCTCCTCCCCGAAGAGTCCCGCGAGGCTGTGCTCGACGAAGTGCTTTCGCTGATGGTGCTGGGCTACCTGGTGCGCGCGAACGAGGAGGATGCTCCGCCGCGCCCGCCCACCGTGCTCGCGTAGTCGCCCACGTAACATCCGCGGCGTCCCGCGTTTCCGGGGCATGCCAAACGCCTACCGCTGTCCGGCCTGCGGATGCCCGCTCCTCACGCGTGCTGACGGACTGCTGGCCTGTCCGAGGGAGGACAAGCCCCGTCATCGCCCGGGTCAACCCGGCTGCCTGTACCGCCCGGGGCGAAACGGACGCCTCTGCCAGGTGTGGTCCCGCCCACCTCCGCCAGCCGATGCCATACCACCCAGGTGGTACAGCGCCCGACCGCCGACCGGGTGAGAATCACACGTCCTGGCCGGACCGTTCATGGGTCTTGATATACGCACGTCACGTGCGTACATACAATCCATCGACCCAGGGGGACCCATGGACTCGCTGTCGCTGGACATCAATCTGCCGGAGCTCACCGGCTCGCCCAAACAGGTCGCCTGGGCCGTGACGGAGCGGGCGAAGCTCATCAGGCTGGCCCTCGGGCGGCTCGCATCGCCGGCCTCTCGTGTCGCCCATCTCCAGGCCCACCCCGAGGAGCGAGCGCTCTTTCTCCGCGTGCTGGGCGACGTCGTCTCGTCACACACGGACGCGCGCTACTGGATTGACCTCCGGGGCGATGTCCTCACGATGCTCCAGGAGATGCGCCCCGGGCTGACGGCGGGACTCACTGCCCTCCAGGCGGAGGTGGGCACGTGAGCACCGAGACGACGGTGCCGGTGAAGTGGGAGAGAGACGTGCCGGCCGAGCGGCTCCTCGCCGAAATGATGGACCTGGACCGCAAGGGGTGGCTTACCCGCTCCGGGGGACGCGTCGTCCTCCTTGCCGATGACGGCACCGTCATCCCTCCTGGTGAGTCCCGTCCGCTCCTCGTGGGCGAGCACCTCAACTTCGCTGGGGCAGTTGACCTCTACCTGGTGCTGACGGAGGACCAGCTCGCTCTGGTTGAGGAGGCGCGCCGCGCCAACTACCCCATCGCCGAGGTTCGGTCGGGGCTCGTAGGTGCGCCGGAGGGAGAGTCCTCGCTGGCCCGCGACTTCCGCGCCCTCTCCTGGCTGTCCTCCACTGACGGATGCACGCCCCAGGAACTGGGTGCGCTGCTGACGATGCAACCACGTGGCGTGCAGGCGTGGATTGGCCAGCGCATCCGGGACGGGCTCGACGTCCAGCGGGAGCAGGACGCCAGCGACAAGCGCAAGGTGCGGCTCCGCGTTAGCAAGGAGTCCCTCCGGCGCGCGCTGGACTTGTACTGACGATTTCCGCGAGGGGTTTCGTCGCCGGTGGCGTCTCCCCTGGTGGAGTCTTCGCGGCCCGCTGTGGCCGATGCCTTCGGGCACTTCCCACATGCCTCCGCACGGGGCGAGGAGAGCAAATGAACGCGCTGGACGCAGGCGCAGTCCGGACGCAGTCACCGCCCACGTCGCGGGCCTGAAGGACACCCCCATGGAGATTCTCAACTGGCCCGGCCCACCGCCCGCGGCCCGCGGATACTGGCGACGCGGCAGCGCCGACGCGACCCTGACCGCCATGCGCCAGGACTTCGAGGCAGGCCGCCTCGCTCCCGCCCTCTACGACCTGGCCTTCGGCTCACTCCCCTTCCTCGCTCTCGAGGATGCCTTCGCCGCGAGCGAGACGCTCCGCCTGGACGACGCCCTCTCGGCCCCGCGCTTCAAGGCGACCCTCGACCGAGTAGCAGGCAGTCCGGAGCACCAGCACCAGTACAAGGTCCACGCGATGGAGTTGTGGTTCCGCCTCGCCTACGAGCGCGCGGGCAGCCACGACTACGAAGTGGCGCCTGGACTTGCCCAGCGCCTGCGCCACACCGAGCTGCGCGGACTCACGACCGACGACCTCCACCTGCCGCACCCGTGCCTGCTCATTCGGGTGCCCTTGGAGGCTGCGCTGACGCTTCCCGACAGCGACGGCTCGTCCCTCCCGGTGACGGGGATGCTTCTCGCCGAGGAGCCGGAGCCAGGACGGTGCTGGCGCATCTGCGTCGAGGCGCGGCGTCCTGACGGCGCTCGGACGCTCAACCTCTTCTCGGTGGGGCTCCCGGAGGGACGTCCGCTGGAGGACGCCCTCACCGAGCATGCGGCGAAGACGGGCCAAGCCTCCCACGGCGACTGGCGAGCCCTCTGGGACTGGGCCATGAACGTCGCCCTCTACTCGGCCAGCGGGGGAGTGCGGGAAGAGGTGTGGCACAACCGCGAAGCACGGCAGCTCCGCGAGCGCATGGAGAAGCTCCCCAAGGGGGAGAAGCGCGACAAGCTCCGCGCGAAGCTGAAGGGACTGGACCCGCAGCGCCGCATCATCCTCGGCCGCGGTGTCCCTCCCGTGGAACGCCCTCCCGAGTCCGCGGGCACCGGACATCCGCTCGCCGTCCGCGTGCGCGTCTCCGGGCACTGGAAGCGCCAGGCACACGGCACCGAGCGCCGCGAGCGGAAGCTCATCTGGGTGCAGCCCTACTGGCGCGGACCGGACGACGGCACAGCGCCAGTCACGACGACGCACGAGCTCCGGTAGCTCCCCCAGCAGGGAGCCCCGTGGGCGAAAGCAGTCCATGCGCTCATCCCGAGGCTGGTGGCTTACGAGCGGCCCTGGGCGAGCATCACGGCGACACGTCGATGCCGGCTGAATGAGAGCCCGCTCCTCTCCGGGGGCCCGTGATGTCAACGGCGTCAATCTCTGATTCCTCGAGCTCATTCGCCAGACGGGCTACGACGCGCTCACTCACCGCAACCACGGTCGGACAGACCCTCGCGAAATCGACGGAGGGCACCTCTTCCAGACGCAGTTTGCCGAAGGGCGGCAGCACGAAGTCTGTACGTCCACAGGTCCTGCAGGGCTTGTGGGCATCCGCGCCTCGAATGCTCCCCCCAGGTCGCACCTCAAGCTCCACCAAGTCCGCCACACCTGGTCGCGCTCGAAGCCGTGTCCGGGCAGGCACCACTCCCGTCAGCCCCTCAAGCCTACCGACCACAGCGGGTTGCACGAGGAGCATCCAGGGCACATGGATGACGATGGGCGGGAATTTCCCCTTGGCCTTTCCCGTCAAGGCTCCGAACCCCGTACCGGGCTCCACGATGCTTCCTTCCGGAACCAGGGGCAGCACGCGCTGCCGAAGGCTCACAAACTGAGCCCAGGGGACACACCGAGCACGCTCGTAGTCCCGCCGCTCCGGTAGCGCCGAGAGGTCCACCGTCGGGTAGTCGTACCCGCCTCCCCCCCAGGCCTCCTTGCAGGTGGGGCACTCCACTCCGGGGAGAACCCATTCCCGCCCCAGGTCGAAGCCACCAGTCCACTTCGACCGTTCGACGCGTCGCTGGGTCAGCGTGAAGTAGCGCATTCATTCTCCTGATGCCGCGGAGAGTGCCAGTCGCTGCCAGTACGTCATCGGCACCCCAATGAGACCATACCGCTCAACCATTGCTCCGCCATGTCGGAAGTGGGCAGCACGCGTCGCACGCAGTCGGTTCACTCGAATCCATTCGAACCAGTCCTGGTTCCACGGCCCTCCATCCTTGCCTGCATGGACCCGCCGGTGCTCTGCTACGTCAACGAGCAGCGTGTACTGGTGGATATCGATACCAACGCCTCGGAAGTAATCCTCGAAGGCGCGCGGGAAGATGTGGTGGCGCTCCTTCTCTCGACGCTTCCAATCCGCGATGGCCTTCTTCGCCGCCTTGACGCTCGGGAGCTCTTCTCGTCGATACCACGGGATGATGAACACCGCCGCCCGGCCTGGGAGGGGCACAGCTCCACCCCAGTAGCGCTGAATGCGTGCTGTCGCGGCGTCGGCGCCCCGGGCAGGTGACGCACGGAAGGCATACGGCGGCGATGCAAGGTCTTCGCATCGGAAGAGGCCGCACTCCTCATCGCTGCAGGACGGGGCATAGCACCCCTCATCGCCATCGCCCGCGGACTGGGCGCAGTCCTCCGCCGAGTCATCTTGCAGCGTTGCCGTGAAGTCAGACCCAACAGCGTGCTCGGAGCTCGCGCACCCGGCCAACAGCAGCACCGCCAGCAATCCAATCAATCGCATGACCACCCCCGGCGCCAGCTTCAGCCACGAGGCGAGCATCCAGCAAGGACGCCGCGGGTCGCAGGCCCGGCACGCCTCGTGCTCATGGCCTGCCCGACTGCGCGGCCGGAAACTTCTCCCCAGGGCTGCGCGGAAGGACTGCGCCGATGCTCGCCCACCTCGTACGCCTGACGCTTCCCCTTCTGCTCACGGCCCTTGCCCTGAGCGCCTGTGGCCCCACCGAGGCGGAGCCCGACGAGCAGCCTCGGCCGTCCCGCCCCCGAGACGGGGGGACTCCTCTCCCGGACGCGGGCAGCACCATCACGGGAGATGCGGGCAGCAACGGGCGTGAGGACGCTGGCAGCCCGTCACGCGACGGCGGCACGCCTCCAGCCTCCTGCACGCCAAGCTGCGCCGGCCAGGAGTGCGGAGACAACGGGTGCGGCGGGAGCTGTGGCACCTGCAGATCGGGCGAGAGCTGCGCGGACGGCCGCTGCGCATGCGTCCCGCGCTGCGACGGCCGGCAGTGCGGCCCGGACGGCTGCGGGGGTACGTGCGGCACCTGCGGCTCCGGCTCCACCTGCTCGGCGTCTGGCGCCTGCGTCTGCGTGCCCCAGTGCCAGGGCAAGTCCTGCGGGTCTGACGGCTGCGGCGGGAGCTGCGGCACGTGTCCTTCCAACTCCACCTGCACCGCCTCCGGCGAGACGTGCGGATGCGACGCCGGCTACGTGCCGGACGCCGCCAGCGAGTCCTGCGTGCGCATCGGCGGCCCGTGCCAGGGCGTCAGCGAGTATGGCCATTGCGTGGGGGACTCCTGGGTGCGCTGTGACGCCCAGGCGGGCGTCGTCGTCGTCCCGTGCGGAGCCGGGCAGTGCAAGACGGTGGACTCCCAGGGCACCGGGGCCTGCCGGTGCGGCAGCATCGACGCCAACGGCGTCTGCGCATCGGCGGACGGCACCAGCACCGCGCGTCCCAACACGCACTTCGTCTGCGCCACTAGCCTGGGCATCCTCATGGCAGAGAACTGCGGGGCGCGGACGGGCTCCAGCGCCAGCCTGTGCTCCACCTTCGTGACGTCCGCGGGGCACGTGACGTCCTGCTTCTGCGACACCTGCACCCTCGGCGCCGGCGGGGCGTGTCGTCCGCTGTGCAGCAACCCCAACGCCTGCCGCTACTACTCCGCAGGGAACTTCCACACCTGCCGCTTCTGACGCGCCTTCACCCGGACCTGGCCGCGGTGCTGCCCCATGGGCTGCGCCGAGAGGCCGGGCGTCCTCCTGTCTCTCACCTCAGCCGGAGTCCACCATGGAGCCCATCCGCACACGCACCACGCCTCTTGTCCCTCTCCTGCGAGAGCCCGCTGACGGGCTTTCGCGGGCGACGAAGGCCACTCCCCTCGCCACCCGCCTCGACAACTTCATCGAGGCCTTCCCCACGCGAGCGTCCTCCACCAGCACGCTCGTGTCCACCGGCGCGGCGCAGTCGACGGCGGCCTCGCTCAAGCCCAGTGCGGCCGACACCGCGAAGACGCCGACGGAAGGCGCGTCGAAGGAGAAGGGGTTCTTCGCCCGAGTCGGCGCGGCCATCGGCGGCGCCATCAACCGGGCTGCCGACGCGGTGGGCGGACTGGTGACGGGCGCGGTGGAGGCCACCATCGGCACGCTGCGCAACACCGTCGAGTCCATGGGCACCGTCTTCCGCGGCCTGGGCAACATCTTCACGGGGCGCTTCCGCGAGGGCTTCACCCAGCTGGGCACGGGCCTCGTGAAGGGACTCCAGACGCCGCTGGACGCCACCCTCATCCTCGGCGGGCGCGCCATCAGCGCAGTACAGACACTGCTCGGCCTCGAGCCGGTCCGCCGAAGCCTCACGGACGACGAAGTCTCCGCGCTCCGCACCGTGTACGGAGACTCCATCGACTACTCGCGCATCTCCATCAAGGAGGGCAGCGCGGGACTCTTCTCCCTCTCCGGCCGGGCGTTCACCCACGGCGACACCATCTACATCCCGAAGAAGGACCTGCCGCTGCAGCTCGACTTGCTCGTCCACGAGGTGGGACACGTCTGGCAGCACCAGAACGGAGGCACCGACTACATGAGCGAGGCACTCGTCGCGCAGTTCTTCGGCGACGGGTACAACGTCCTCAAGGCACTGCGGGAGGGCAAGGCATGGGAGGACATGAATCCGGAACAGCAGGCGGAGCTGCTCGAGCTGGGCTTCAAGTCGGGGCACCTGGAGGACGCGTCCATCCCCTTCATCCTGGAGGGAGAGGACTACACCGCGCAGCTCGACGCGGCGCTGCGCGAGGTGCGCGCGGGCCGGGGGGCTCCGTAGCCATGTCCCTCCGACGCCTTCCCTTCCTCGCCGTGCTGCTCGTGGCCGCCCTCACCGGCGCCTGCGAGCCACCCCTCCACGTGCAGCTCGCCTCTGCGGAGGAGTCCCTCCCCTCTCCTGCCTTCGTCATCCGTGAGCCCTCCCGTCCCGAGGGGCCACGGTACGACCTTGTTCGCGTCAGCCTCCCTGACGGAACGCCGGTGTGGGCCATCCGCGCCCGCAGCTCCCTGGGAGGGCCAGGGCCTGCACGTCTCGTGTACGGGGTGGTGCCCGACGGCTTCGAGGAGGTGCAGCCCGCCACGCCACTGGAGGCGGGCCGCACCTACGCCATCGCCGTGTCGGGCGAGGGGCGCGGAGGGCTCCACGTCCGCATCCAGGCGGACGGGAGCCTCACGACAGCCCAGTAGGCGAGACGCAGCTCAGGCCGCGCGGCGGGCCAAGACATCACCCCGCGCCGCTTCCAGGCGCACTGCGGCCGCTTCGCAGAACCGCTCCTCGAGTTCGACGCCCACGGCCCTACGGTCGAGCTGCTGCGCGGCCAGCAGCGTGGCGCCGCTCCCCGCGAAAGGGTCCAGCACCAAGCCGCCCTCCGGGCAGCTCCGCGCCACGAGGAATGACATCAGCTCGACGGGCTTCTCGGTGGGGTGCGTGCGCTTCTTCGGCGCAACGGGTGGGAAGGAAGGCAGCACCGCGCCGTGGCGCTTCCCCAGCAGAGGACGGCGCTTCGGCCCGGCGCCGTGGAGCACCACCTCGTAGTCCGGGGCGAAGGAGCCCTCGCAGTCCCCAGTGCCTCCGCGGTTCTTCCACCAGATGAGGGCGCCCTTCATGCCCATGTGCGGCGCCATGGCGTCGTGGAAGTCCGGCCAGGAGGCCCAGTGGCAGAAGACGAAGGCGTGAGAATCCTCGGCCAGGACGGTGCTCGCGGCGGTGAGCGCTTGGCGGAACACCCGCATCCCCTGGCGCGCACCGTCGGCTCGAATCGGCGCGGCGCCCTTCGACGTGGAGGCCCAAGCCATCCCGTAGGGCGGGTCCGTGAGCAGCAAGTCCGCGGAGCGGGACGGGAGGTCCAGCAACAGGTCGCGGCAGTCGGCGTGGTACAGCGTGATGGTGTCGTTCTCGTAGTAGGGCTTCACGTGCTTGTGCTCGATGCGCTTGGGTTAGGACTGCGACTTCAAGCGCACTGCACATGCGATGCCGTGGCCATTCCTATCTGGTTGAGGGCCCCCTAAAGGACCTCATGGGTCATGGTGGACCACGATGCACTGGCATTGCCACTTCAAACTGTCTGGCCTGGCGAAGAGCCCAATCTATATGGTTCGGCGCCATGCGAATCCTCACCATGGTGGCGATGGTAGTGCTGGCAGCACCCTCGATGGCGGTCGGAGCCGAAGCGCAGACGTCTGCGGAGACGGCGACAACCGCGGATGGGCGCACCGAGCGCACCGCTGGGAACGAGCAGGCCAAGAAGGAGGTGGGTGTGACGCCCGACGGCCAGTCGCACTGCACGGCAACTGGCCACAAAGGCCGTTGTGCCATTGCCTGCAAGGCGGGTACGGCGGCCATGTGCATGGACGGCACACCTCCCTCGCGACACGTCCAAATGCCCGACAGTGGTGTCCCGTCTTGCGAATGCGTCACGCCGTCGAAATCCAAGTAGGTGCCAGGCAAGAGACAGAGATCATGTCGACCCCCACACGAGACCTGACTTGGCGCACCCTCCGCTCCACTCCACTACCGCCTGTGGACGTGCTGGCGCGAGCGAACATCACCAGCGTTCCAATCGACGCAATAGACCTACTCCACGGACTTGGCGTTGGTGTGTTCCTCGCTGACATGCCAACGCCAGGCCTGCTCAAATTCGATGAAGAACGCGCCGAGGTCGTCCTCAACGAGATGGACGCCCATTCCCGAAAGCAATTCACGGCAGCGATGATGCTCGGGCTTCTCCTGCATGAAGCGCCCGGCAGCTACAGCAGGACGAGCGGACCTTCGCAGACTTCGGCCGAACGCAAGGCAGCCGACTTCGCGTCTGGACTACTCATGCCTCCCTGGGCCGTCCTCCAGTCACTTCAGGCGGAGCCATCACTCAGCCTCGCGGAAAGAGCTAAGCGCTTCGGCGTGTCCCAGGCAGCGATGGAACTGTGCCTCCAGCGACAGGTCTCGCAGGAGCACAAGCTCCTTGCCTCTCTCGGACTGCCTGCATCGGACTCTTCTGCCCAGGACGATGCTGCGATTCAGAAGCTGCTCGATGGGTACAAGTCGGAGCGCTATTCAGACCTCCCCGCTGATGTGGTGGCCTTCGCGGCCCAGCGCCGGCAGCACATAGAAGACACCTGGGCAGTGCTGAAACTCCAACGTGCCTTCGGACTTCCTGAGTTGAGCGGCGTCGTCAGGCTCGCCGCCACTGTTGAAGATGTCCGCGAAGTCCTGATGGAAGCAAAGCGCCTCCTGATGAAGGGGGGATGGTGCCGCGGCAAGGGCTTCTTGGCTTTGGATGCCTACGGGAAACGAGTTGCCTTCGCCGGCGAGCGCGCCTACCAGTTCAGCGTGGTGGGCGCGCTTCGGCGTGCTGACGTCGGGGACGTCGGCGCCGGACTCGTCGCAGAAGCTATCATCGGCAAGCTCGTGGGTCAGCACCACAAGCACCTCACGGAGTGGAACGACACGACGAAGGCGTCGTTTGAGGAGGTACTCGCCACCTTCGACCAAGCAATCGCCCTCACCACTCCCGCGGAGAAGTAGGCACGACATGCGGCCCGCTCCAGGAATTCAGGAACGAGCCGCATGCGTCACAGGCCGAACGTCCACCGGGCCCCGACGCCTGCCATCCGCTCGCGCTCGTTGGCCTCTGCGAAGCCGAAGAGTCCGAGGTCCGGCCGGAGCCGGGCGCCTGCTTCGAGCCGCGCGTACCAGCCCGACAGCGAGGAGGCGCCGGCCTGGGCCTCCACGTAGCCGGTGCGCACGGGCACGGCACTGAGTACCATGTCGAGCCCCGCGGCTACTTCCCGCCGCGGGGCATCTGAGGGACCGCCGCCACCACCGAGCCCACGGGGGCCAGCGCGGCCGCGGCCCCGATGGCACCGAGCGCCGCCGGGTCCACCAACGCCGTCGCGCTCGTCTTCGCGCTCGCCTTGACCGACTTCATGCGGTCCAGAGCGGACTCGATGAGACTGGAGAGGAACGTGCCCACGTTGCTCGCGGTGAGCTGGAAAACCTCCTGCAACTCGGCGAGACCGCGCTCGCCCAGACTCTTGAGCAGCCGGTCCAGCGCCGCGTCCTTGAGCTGCTTGAACTCGGCAGGCGTGAGGACACCGTCGGCCGTGGCCGCGACGAGCTTGGGCTTCACGTCGACCTCGACATCCCGGACGATGGCCTCCGCGAGCGCCGTGGCACGGGCCCCCACGGCGGCGAGCTTCGACGAGTCGGCCTGGGCCTGGAACCGCTGCGTCAGGCCCGTCAGCCGAGAGGTGATGACGGCCACAACGGCGGCGAAGAGGATGGGCACCACCTGGGCCAGCGCGTTGAGCAGGATGGAAGTCAGGCTGGGGATGGGCGCGGGGTCGCCCGTGTCCGCGAGCGCGGTCGGGGCGAACAGGGCAACCGCGACGACGGCGGCCAGGGAGAACAGCTTCTTCATGGGATTGGACTCCGTGGACTACGAGTGGGACTACGAGGACGAAACGGGACGCCAAGCGCCGCGCCAGGTGCAGCGGGCGCAGCGAAGGCGGAAGCGCGTGGCCGCTGACGGGGAGCGCCCCGCCGGCACATCCACGTCGGGGCAGTAGCGGTGCCCGAGAAGCCCGCAGACGGCGCGCCAGGCCATAGCGCTCACGAGCGGAACGGCAGGCGACGCATGCCCATGCGCCTCGCGCGGTAGTCCAGGCTGCCGAACACCTTCACGCACGCGTTGGACTTCTCGGCATCGGCCAGCGTCAGGGTGGTGCTCCCACCTCCGGAGGCGCCCACCACGACGCCTCCGCCGACGTGCACCATGACGTGCTCCGCGTCGAGGGGCGCGCCCTTGCCGTGGTACAGCACCAAGTCGCCGGGCAGCAGCTCCTCCACCCTCGGAACGGGGATGCACTGCGCCAGGAGGGCGTCGGTGTTGTGGGTGTTCCGCCAGTCAGGGCCTCCCACCTCGCGCAGCGCCCAGGTGACCAGCCCTGAGCAGTCGAAGACACGTTGGCTGGTGACGCTGTCGCGCTCGCCCTTGCCTCCCCACCGGTAGGGCGCGTGCATCTGCGAGAGGACGGCGACGAGGAAGGCGTTGCGCTGCGACATGGCGAGACTCCGTGGCGTCGAGGGGGCTACTTGGCGACCACCGCGCGCACAGCGGCGTCCTTGGACTCGAGCAGCTTGCGCAGCGCCACCGTCCTCTCCTGGTTGCGCGGCAGCGGCGGGCCGAGCGTCACCGTCCCGCTCTCCGGCCCGTTGTCGCCGTTGACGAGGGCGTGCGCGAGGTCATGGAAGGGCTTGCTCACCGCGGCCAGGTGCGGCGGCAGGTGCGCGTACGAGAAGAACTGGAGGATGTGCTCCTGGGGATTCGCGTCCGGCATGGGTGTCTCCTGCTTCGAGAAGCCCCGGGCGACAGTCGCGCGGGGGTGTTGCGGTGAAGTCACTGGCGACGCCGGGGAGGAAGGGCCGGTTCCTCGTGGTGGAGCGCCGGCGCGGGCGGCGCCACCTGGACGAACCAGCGCCCGAGCTCGCGCAACCCGGCCAGGCCCAGCACAGCGACGAGGGCGCCCACCACCCAGAGGGCCCCGGCGATGCGCGAGGCGCGGTGCTCGCCACCCGTCACGCGCGCGGACAAGTCGGGAATGGACTTCACCAGCGCATCCTGGGTGCCGAACCTCGCCTCCTGCGCGTCGAGCCGCTCCTCCAACTCGTCCATGCGCTCGTCGAGGGCCTCGACGAGCTTGGGCACGGCTTCGACGACGGACTTCTGCTCGGTGACGCGCCGGTCGACGCTGTCCACGCGCTCGTCCACGCGGCGCAGGTGCTCTTCGATGCGCCGGACCTGCTCGGCCGTCGCCACACGCTCACCGAAGGCCTTCAGGTCCTCCCTCATGGACTCGATGAGGCGGTGCGTGTCGATGGCGTACTTCTCCGACGCGCGCTTCGCGTCGTCGGCGCGCGCAGCAACGGCCTCCAGCTTCTCGCCGTGCCGGGCGAAGTCTTCTCGAAGGCTGGGGCGGGGAGAGGCGGCGGGGGACATGGCCGGCATCGTCCGGCCGGACGAGGACGCCTTCCGGCGCCGGCACGGCACGTGCTCTCCCGCCACCCCAGCATGGACACGGCACAGCGGGAGGCGCTCTCTCGGCGCTTGGTGGAGGCGGAGGCGAGCTACATGGAGGCCGTCTCGGACATGGACGGAAGTCTCAACACACGAACGCGGTTGGCCGCCGCCCGCGCACGCTACCGAGCTGAGGAGGGTGCCATGGTCGCCGCACTGGGGACTCGCGCTGCCTTGCTGGTAGTAGAGCGACTTCTCGCCCTACCCGAAGTCAGAACACAGGCAGGTCCATGACGGAGGCACAACACCTCACATCATCGCAGGGGCTCCTACTACCCTCAGGATGACACCTGGATCGCACAGCAGGGACTTCCCTCTGGCACGACAACCTCCAGATGGGTTTCAATGCGAGGGCGACGCGATTGCCGTGAATCCACACCGATTCAAACTATCGCACTGGGGGCTTTGTGTTGCAGGAAACCAGCAGCTCGAACATTTCGGAGTTGATGGGCCTATCGCGCGCTGCATTGAGACTGCTCGGAGACTACAGCGGCCGGCCCAAGAGCGAACGTGACGTCGACCCTGTCTTGTATGCTCTCCTCGATAAACAGTTTTGCCGCCCCGGCACGACCGTTACACGGCAGCACCCTATTCGAATGCAGGGCGCCAACTGCCTCGTCGATTTCCGTATCGGCGGGAACAGCCCGATTCTAATCGAGCTTGCATTTCGCCCAAAGACCGGAGGAGGAGGCCTTTGCAGCAGCACAAATGAATCAGAGCTGCTAAAGCTATCTCGATTTCCACAGTCACAGGCAGGACTTCGAGCACTCCTGCTCATCGACGCCTGCTCCGGCGCACCGTACAGCCAGGAAAAGCTCGAGCTCAAGTACAGCTCGATCAAACCTGGGCCTGGGAATTTCACGAGGAGACCGGTTCGCGTCATCTATGTTCATCAGGACTCCAGCTTTCATTTCCGTTGGTCACCCAGCAGCTAGAAGCCCTCACACCATGCCGCCGAGAGCCGCGTCCTTGCCGATGGCGAGAAGGTAATCCCGGAACACCTCCCACGTGGTGCCGGGGACGAGTCCTCGCGCGAAGGCGTTGGCCTGCCACTCACGCAGCAGCCCGTCCGCGCGCAGCAATGTCCAGGGCCGGCCCGCCGCGGTGCGCGCCTCCAGCATGAGGCGCTCGAACTCTCCCGCCGCTTCCAGGAAGGTGGCCGTCGGGTGGGCCACCAGCCAGTCGTAGGCCGCGGACTTCGCGGGGTAGCGCTCCTCCTGGGCCGCCAGCTCGAGCGCGGAGTACTTGCCCCAGTCGTCGGTGAGTCCCCCGCCCCCGGCCTGCAACACCTGTAGCTCGCCTTCCAACCCCGCGCGCTCCACCTGGAGCGCCTGGCCAACGGCGGCGAAGTGGCGCGAGGCCGAGGCGGCCGCGTCCTGCTGGCCGCGCACGCGCGCAAGCTGGCATGTCACGTCGCGCCGGCGGGCCTCAATGGCGTTGCGCTGGTACACCTCTTCGGGCGTCAGGGGCGGCATGGACAGCCTCCGGGGCTACTCGCGAGGCTTGGCGTTGTGCGACAGCAGACCCTGCACGTTGTACGTGCGGGCGCCGTGGACGGTGAGGCGGACGACGTCACCCTCCCCCTCCTCCTCGACGGCCAGGACGCGGCCGGGCCGTGAGCCGAGGATGAAGTCTCCGGGCCGCAGGGCGTTGAGCGCTGTCCACCCGGCGCCCTCCACGAAGAGGGGGTGGAGGCTGGAGGCGATGAGGGCGCGGCCGTCCTCCAGCAGCAGACGGTGTCGGCGCGCGCGCACCCGCTGCACCGCCGCCACCTGGTAGGCGTCCAACTTCAGCGACGCCTCGTGCTGGGTGAGGACGCGCATGCCGGGCTGCACCAATTCCGCCGGCAACTCGCGTCCATCGTCCATGAGGATGGGCTCCCACGGTGCGGGGCAGTAGCCGCCGCCGTCACTGCCGCCGCCACCGCCACCGCCGTCCGGGGTGCCCGCGCCGATGGGGGAGGCGTACTGGCTGCCGAGTGCCGTGTTGCGGATGGAGACGGGGGTGAACCACTTCGCCGCGCTGGGCCCGTACGCGTTGACGACGGACACCAGCAAGTACCAGACGGACGTCGTCGTCGAGGAGAGGGCCGTGGCGGAGCCGGCGAACATGTACTGGAGGGACGCCCGCGCCTGGTTGTTGGCTGAGGACTCGGTGGCGTCCTGGTACACCCTGTCGGTGAGCGCGACGTGCAGCACCTGCTGGCGGAAGGCACTTCCGGCTGTCGGCCGCAGCCACAACTCCACCCGCGCGTACCGCAGGCCGTCCAGGTTGTCGTCCAACGCCTGTGGCTGGAGGAAGAGCTGCCAGGTGGCCCAGGACAGCGTGGACGTGGTGATGCTGTCCGCGCACTCCACCCGCAGCCTGTCGATGTTGGGCGCGCCGCCGCGCACCGCCCCCTGGCTGTTGCCCCGGTAGAAGCAGCGGTTGCCGGGCCCCGGCCCGTCCAGGGTGACGAGCCCCTTGTAGAAGAGCGCCTCGAGCGGGTAGCGGCCCACCTGGAGATTCTGGCTGGCCACCTTCAGCGCCACGCCGACGTTGTCCAGCTTCGCGCCCGCCACGGGGTTGCCGTGCTCGTCCTCAAGGTAGTTGGGCGTCTGCATCGTGTTGGCGGACAGCAAGTCGAACGTCACCGAGCGCCGCAGGCTGAGGGCGTCCAGGTACACGGCCTTGCCCACGTCCGCGGGGGCCACGTTGAGCTCCCAGACGAAGAGGACGCCGGTGCAGCCCGCGGGGCACGCCCCCTTCACCTTGTAGCGCTGGTAGCTGGTGGAGACGCCGTTGAGGGGCGTAGACGTGTTGGCGCCCGCGTAGTTGCCCGAGGCGTCCGTCCAGAAGAGGTAGAGGCCACCGCCGTAGTTGCCGGAGAGCGGCGCGGACACCTTCACCCAGGCCTCGGCGGAGAACTCGTCCCCGGCCGCGCACGGGATTCGCCGCGTCCACACCGCGGTGCGGTACCCGGGCGCGTTGAGGGGCACGCGCCGGCACCAGCGCCCCTCGCGCGCGTTGGCCGCGTCCTCCACCAGGAAGTCCCCCTCGGGAGAAAGGCCCAGCGCCGAGGTGCCCGCCTCCGAGTAGCCGTTGGGCACCAGGTTGTCCGAGGGCGGCAGCAGCAGGTGCTGCGTAGCGATGGCGGCTGGCGCCACCTTCGGCGCCGTCACCGCCTCGGGAGCCAGCAGCTTGCTGACGACGCTGCCATCCGGCACGTTGGACAGCGTCTCCGTCGCCACGGTGACGGTGTCCGGGTCGGCAACGACGGCGCCACCCAGCACGCGCCAGCTCCCCTCCGCGCCGCTGGTGTAGCGCGTCTGCACCGCGGCCTGCACCAACACGGACGTCTTCGGCCGCAGAGACACCACCACCCGGCGCTCCGTGGGCCCCACCCTCACAGGCTCCACCAGGTACGAGTCGGTGTCGTTGGGGTTATCCCCCGTGTAGACGACGACGGTGTAGCCCGCCAGGAGGTGCAGCGGGCGCTCCTCCGAGTGCGACCACTCGATGGTGAAGTTCTTCGCCTTGACGATGCGCGGGCGCGGCTGCCCCGTCACGCCCTCGTCGTACACCCCTCCCAGGAATTCACTTTCGCGCGAGCGCATGGCGTCCCTTCAGGGCGGCGGCACGTCCGACACCGTCATGGTGATTGAGGACGGCACCGTGGGCGTGGACACGACGGAGACGCTGGCCGCGTGGGTGGAGTAGTTGCCGGAGGTGTCCACCGCCTTGAGTCGCACGACGGAGATGCCGACGAAGGGCAGTGCCCACTCGAAGGAGGTGGCGCGCACCTTGGCGATGAGGGAGGCCGTCTCCCAGCTCCCGCCGCCGTGGCGCAGCTCGTACATGTCCCTGTCCAAGTCAGGGATTTCCACCCAGCGAAGGGTGGCCGTGTTGCCGTTGAGGGCGTACGTGAAGCCCTCCACGTCCGAGGGCGGTGCCGCCTTGCCCAGCACCGTGTACGCCGCCTCAGCGAAGGCCGTGACGAAGCCGCCGCCCAACACGGTGGCGACCTGGACGCGGTAGGGCCCCGGGGGAATGTCCTGGAGCTCCCAGTAGTGCGTCTCGACGCGCGCCTCGGGGCTCCAGTTGCCCTCGGACAGCCGCCAACGCACCACGTAGGCCGTGGCCCCCGGGTGCTGCGTCCACCGCGCGTTGAGGGACACCTTCAGGCCGCCATTGGTCGTCTTGTAGAGGCCCTCGCCCAGAGCCAGTCCCTGCGGCGGTGACGAGGAGGGCAGCGCGGAGGTGGGCAGGGGCTGGAGTTGCACGCCCTGCTCCACGGCCGCGTACTTCCCGGGGTGGTGCGCCAGCGCCGTCACCTCATACACGTGCGGCTCCACCTCGGCGACGGACAGCACGCGCCACGGAGTGGGCACCAAGTCGTTGGCCGCCAGCACCCAGACGGCCTGGGACACGGGCGCCGCGGAGAAAGGCGTCGCCAGCGTCAGTGCGCGGTACTGCGCGGGGGCCAGCGGCGCCACCGGGCGCTCCTCCACCTTGCCGTCCGGCAGCACCACGGAGAGGGAGTACGTGTGCCCCGCCTCGAGGTGGACGTCCGAGTCCAGTTCCACGCGCGAGTCCGAGGCCTCCACCACACGGCCGCCCCAGCGCCGGCCCGCACGCGTCGGGTCCGCCACCTTCACGACGGCTCCGGGGTTGCGCAGCGCGCCCTCCAGGCCGGTGCGGAACACCACTGTCTCCGTCTCCAGTCTCTCGGTGTGTAGCAGCCAGCGGCCCACGCGCTGGGCCTGGCCGCGCGAGGTGCAGCCCAGGGCTACCACGTCCGTGGGGTTGTAGCCGTAGTCGCGCAGTCCGTCCTCGTCCGCCACGTACTCCACCGCGGCCTTGTAGTGGTTGGCCGGGTCGTTCCACGTGACGAGGGCGACGGTGTGGCGCGCGCGGCGCGAGGTGCCCGAGTAGGTGAAGAGACCGTCCACCACGTTGGCCGGGGTGAAGAGGTACTCCGCGTCGCGGGGCGCGTCCTGGGCCACGTACACCGCGCCGCTGGCCCAGTAGACGAGGCCACGGAAGACGGAGGCCAGGTTGCTCACCACCTGGTACGCGTCCGCCTGCGTCTGGAGGTAGAGGTTGCAGGTGAAGCGCGGCTCCATGCCGCCCTTCCCATCAGGCACCAGCTCGTCGCAGTAGCGGGCCACCGTGTACAGGCCCCACTTGTCCACCTGCGACTCGTCCAGGTAGCGGCCCAGCCCGTAGCGCTTCGTCGTCAGCAAGTCGTAGAGGCACCAGGCCGGGTTGTCCGTCCACGCCACGTGGAAGGTGCCGTCCCACGTGCCCGAGTACGCACGCGTCTGCGGGTTGTAGTTGCTGGGCACCCGCACCTTCAGCCCGCGGATGCGGTAGCTGCGCGCCGGCACGCTGCCGAATTGCTTCGCGGACACCTGGAGGGCCACCAGCGCGGTGTTGGGGAAGCTGAGCTTCTCGTCCAATACCGTCGTGTACGACTTCCAGAAGGTGCGGTTCTGCAGGGCCACCGTGTCCGCGTCGGGCGTCGTGCGGCGCACGCGGATGTCCCACGGCGGGCTGCCGTGGAGCTCAATCCGGTACGCCCTCTCGTAGGGGCTGGTGCACTTCCCGCGGATGACGCCCGCGCCCTGCAGGTCCTGCTCCACCCAACCGCCACCATTCGCCTGCACGTCAATGGCGAGGGTGACGGTGAAGGGCTGCAAGTCACCCGTCTCCGGGTGCTGGTACGTCAGCTGCGGCACCTGCACGGTGACGCGCACCGCGTCCACCTCGGCGTCCCGCACTGTGCGGATGGCGGGGATGCCCTCCTTCACTTCCACGTTGACGACTGTCTCCGCCTCGGCCGCGCTGAAGCCGGGGATGTATTCCTGCCCCTGCGTGCCCGGCACGTCGTACGCGGTGACGTCGCGGAAGTTGGGCGACTCGTTGGGGTTCACCACCGGGACGCCGTCCAGGTAGACGCCCTTCAGCCCGCCGACGAGTCCTTCAATCTCCCCCTCGCAGATGACGTCCAGCACGCGCGCGTACGCGGTGGACACCAGCGAGTCGGCCGCCTCGGTGGGTGTGCGCTGGGCGCCAGAGCCGCCCTTCCCGCCCGACTCGCCGCCCGCTCCGCGGAGCGCGCCCCTCTCACGGGACATTGGGCACCTCGTGCGGCTCCTCGGGGTCCGCTCGCTTCACGTTGTGCGAGAGGAGGCCGAGCGTCTGGTAGGTGTGCGCGCCAGCCACGGTGAGGAGCACCACGGGGCCGCGTCCCGCGTCCTCCACCCGCGCCACCACCCCGGGCTTCTCCCCCACCAGCCGGGCCCCCGGCTTGAGGTGGCGCAACTCCACCCAGTCAGCCTCGGCGCGCACCCGGTGGTTGTACGTGGCCACCAGCTCGCGCCCGTCCTCCAGCACCAGGCGCCGGCAGTTCGCCTCCAGTGTCGCGGCCTGGGTGACGGGGTAGTCGCCCCACTCCAGCGTCGCCTCGTCCTGGGTGCGCACCCACGCGCCCACGCGCAGCTCGCCCGCCGGAACCGCGCGCCCGTCCGAGAGGAGAATGGGCACCCACGGCGCCGGACACCCACCGCC